>JBDHWA010000079.1:0-8145 GCA_039809945.1 Dehalococcoidia bacterium
GAATACGTGGCGGTCGATGACCAGCAGGCGCTCGAAGGGTTCCAGGCGCTGACGCGGAGCGAGGGCATCATCCCCGCGCTCGAACCGTCGCACGCCATCTACCACGCGATGAACGTCGCCCGTTCGCTGCCAGCGAACCAGGACGTGCTCGTCGGGCTCAGCGGGCGCGGCGACAAAGACATGCACACCGTTGCCGCCGCGCTGGGAGTAACGCTCTGAGCGAAGCGGCCATGACCCCGCAGCGCACCTACCCGTGGGGCCCGAAAGAGGTCCTCACCGGCTTGGGCGGGTTCCTCATCGTCTTCATCATCTCGAACGCGTTCATCGCGACGGTTGCCGTGATGCGCGACAAGGGATTCGAGCCTAAGGACGCCGGGAATATCTTCGAAAAGCTGGACCTGATTGCCAGCTATGCGGACCAGCGGCTGGCGGCTGCGGCGGACGGGAAGACGCTCCCGGCGCCGCCCCGCATCCTCGCCGACCAGGGCGCGCTCCAGCTCGGCATGTTCGCGACGCTGGTCACCCAGGTGCTCCTGTTCGCGGTGGTGGGTATTGCTTCGAAGCAGTCGTTCCACGGGCTGACCGAATCGCTGGGCCTGCGCCGCTTCAACGCGGGCCGCATCTGGGTGGTCGGCGGAGCGGTGATCGCCGCCTATTTCGCGCTCTTCCTCTATTCCCAGGCGATGGAAGCGACCGGGATCGACTGGCTCACACCGAACTCGACGGTGCCGACGGAGATTTCGCGGAACGACCTGACACTGAGCATCGCGGCGGCAGTCACGCTCATCGGTGCGCCAATTTCAGAGGAGTTGTTCTTCCGCGGGCTGCTGTTCAGCGGGCTCCTGAAGTGGGGGTTCTGGCCGGCGGCGATGCTCAGCGGCTTCATGTTCTCGGTAGTGCACTTCGACCCCGGGAGCTTCATCCCGTTCGTGGGCATCGCGACGCTGATGGCCTACCTCTACTGGCGGAAGGGCTGCCTCTGGGATTCCATCCTGTTCCACTTCGCGTTTAATAGCGTGAGCATGGCGATCCTGGTGGCGACGCGATGATTGGCCAGCGGCGCTTCGCAATGGCGCCATGGGGCGAACTCTCCGTGCTCGCCGGGCTGTGGCTCGCCATCCTGGCCTACGTTGTGCCGCGGCTGCTGATCAGCCCGGTTTCGAAGCTCCTCGGCGGCGGGCCGGAGTACGCGGACATCGGCACGGCCTTCGCCAAGGCGGCCGCCGTGGCCGAGTACGCCGACCTGCGGCTGGCCCAGGCAATCCCCGGCGCCCCGTTCAGCGACCCGCCAGAGATGCTCGGCAGCGTGGTCGCTGCGCGCGTGGCGTGGGTGCTGGCCATCGTTTCGGCAGGCTTGTTCATCACCGCAGCGCTCGTTGCCAGCCGCCAGCGGGTGGTGGCGTTTGCGCGGTTCACGGGCCTCAACCAGTTCGACATCGACCGGCTCTGGGTGCCCGGTCTCGCAGTCGCGGTGGTCTACCTGCTTATCGGGGCATACCTTCGCCTTATCGACGCCTCGGGCATCGACGCCCTCAAGGGGGAGCCCGTCGTGCTCACGGCCACCTCGCGCGACGGCGTGGCGCTCGCGCTCTACGGAGTCACAACGGTGCTTGCAGCACCCTTCGGCGAAGAAGTCTTCTACCGCGGATTCGTCTTCGGTGGCTTCGCCAACTGGGGGTTCTGGCCAGCTGCGGCAACGTCGAGCGCCATCTTCGCGCTCTCGCACCTCGATGCGTCGACGCTGGTGCCGTTCACGCTTGTGGGTATCACGCTCTGCTGGCTCTACTGGCGAAGCGGGTCCCTCTGGGACGCCATCGCCTTTCACAGCATGTTCAACCTGCTCAGCTTCATCCTTCTCCTGGCGAGGAACTGACTTATGTCCAAGCGCATGCGCGACCTGTTCGAAGAAGCCCGCAAGTCCGGGCGGAAGCTCTTCATCCCGTACATCACGGCGGGCTACCCGCGGATGGAGGACACCGTACCGCTGTTGCTGGCGGCGCAGGAGGGCGGCGCGGACGTCATCGAAATCGGCGTGCCGTTCACCGACCCCCTGGCGGACGGCGCGACGATTCAGCACGCGAACACCGTGGCCCTGGCGAACGGCATCACGCTAACGGGGTGCTTCCAACTGGTGAGGGAAGCGCGCGACCGTGGGCTGACCTGCCCGGTCGTGTTCATGGGGTACTACAACCCCATTCTTTCGCGGGGCGAAGAGCGAGCCGCAGCGGAAGCGAAGGCCGCGGGCGCCGACGGCTTCATCGTGGTCGACCTGCCACCGGAGGAGGCTGGCAGCTTCATCGCCGCCTGCCGGGCGAACGACCTGAGCTTCGTACCGCTCGTGGCCCCGACGAGCCGGGACGAGCGCATCGACGTACTGGCGCAGGTGGCCGACGCCTGGATGTACTGCGTCAGCGTGACCGGCACCACGGGGAGCAAGGCAGTCGACTCCGGGGGTGACCTCGGGGCGTTCATCGCGCGCATCCGGCGCCACACGGACCTGCCGCTGACCGTGGGTTTCGGGATCAGCACGCGGGCGCATGCGGCATCCGTCTGGAAAGTTGCGGATGCGGCTGCGGTCGGTACTGCTATAATCGCTGCCATTGACGCTGCGCCGGCGGATCAAAGGGCGCAGCGCGTCAGGGAGTTTGTGGAGGATGTCTCCGGTCGTTAGCGGACAGGTGAATGCGGCCCACACGTGGGAGAACGAGCGCCGATGGGCGTGGCGTTGGCCCCTCGTGGGCCGCGGATATGGCTGCCCGCAGACCGGGGTTTTTGGGCTCCGGGTTCAGAAGGGCTAGCAACTCACCCAGTACGAACCAGTTCGATGCAGGCCGGCCGAAAGGGCCGTGATCTGCATCCCGATCGGAGTCCCAGTGTGAATTCCGGCGTATCTGTACCGCCGAAGCCGCCGATGGGCGGCACATCCCTGGTGCGGCATCCCGGCCGCCCCAACCCCTGTGGAGAACCACCCGTGATCATTGTCGTTTCCCCGGAGGCCACTCCGGATGACCTGGACCATATCGTCGCCCGTGTCGAACAGACGGGCCGCACCGCGCATCTCTCGGTGGGCACCGAGCGCAGCATCATCGGCGTCATCGGGCCGGACGACCCGGGCCTGCAGGACGTCTTCGAAGCCCTCCCGCACGTCGAATCCGTCCATCGCGTGACCAAGCCGTACAAGCTCGTGAGCCGCGACTTCCACCCCGGCAACACGGTTGTGGAGGTGGGCAAGGGCGTGACCGTCGGCGGGACCGAACTGGCCGTGATGGCCGGGCCGTGTTCCATCGAGAACGAAGCGCACATCTTCGAAGCCGCGAGGGCGGTGAAGGCGCAGGGAGCGAATATGCTCCGTGGCGGCGCCTACAAGCCGCGAAGCTCGCCGTACGCCTTCCGCGGCCTCGGGCCGGAGGGACTGGCGTACCTAGCAGCCGCCGGCGAAGAGACCGGCCTGCCGGTTATCACCGAACTCATGAGCGTCCGCGATATCGACGCTGTCTGCCGGTACACCGATGTCATCCAGATCGGCGCGCGGAACATGCAGAACTTCATGCTCCTCGACGAAGTGGGCAAGGTGAAGAAGCCCGTGATGCTGAAGCGTGCGCTGAGCGGGCAGATCGAAGAGTGGCTGCTTGCCGCCGAGTACATCCTCGCGCAGGGCAACCCAAACGTTATCCTCTGCGAGCGCGGCATTCGCACCTTCGAAACGGCGTACCGCAACACGTTCGACGTGAACGCCATCCCGCTGGTCAAGGAGTTGAGCCATCTGCCCGTCATCGCCGACCCCAGCCACGGGACCGGAAAGGTCAACCTCGTGACGCCCGTCGCTATGGCAGGGATCGCCGCGGGAGCCGACGGCCTCATGATCGAAGTGCACAACAGCCCGGAACACGCGCTGAGCGATGGCGCTCAATCGTTGACCTATGAGAAGTTCGGGATGATGATGCGCTCGGTCGCCGCTGTCGCTGCCGCCGTCGAGAGGACACTCACCGGGGTGAGGACGCCTGCCGCGGCACGATAACGGAGAGGGTCGGAAGACCAGGACGGGGGCGCCCCTGCGGGGGGGTGCTGGCCCGTCAGGAGTCATGGCCGAAATTACCCTGCCCGTGTTCCAGGGCCCCCTGGACCTTCTCCTCCACCTCATCGAACGGGACGATCTCGACATCACCGCGGTGTCGCTTGTCTCCGTGACGGACCAGTACCTGCGGGCGATCCGGGCGGGCGAAGGATTCGACCCGCAGGCGCTGGCCGAGTTCGTCTCAGTGGGTGCGAAACTCATCTTCCTCAAGTCACGCGCGCTGCTCCCCCGGCCCCCGCAGGCCGAGGGAGAGTCGCTGGAAGATGACGACGTCGGGCGCGAACTGGTGGACCTCCTGCGGGAGTACAAGCGATTCGCCGAGGTGGCGGACATGCTCGAGGTGCGGCAGGACGAGGGTGCGCGCATCTACACGCGGCTCGCTCCGCCCCCGGAGATGCCTGAGGGCACGGGGCTCCAGAACGTCACGATGGAGCGGCTCCGGGCCATCATGCTCGACGTGTTGAACAAAAAGCCGGCTGAGCCGCGCCAGCGGGCAGTCATCGTTCGCGACACGACGATGACCCTCGGTGCGCGGCTGCTCGACTTCCGGGAGCGGCTGGCCCGCCGCGGCCGCTTCTCGTTCCGCCGGATGATGCAGGAGTGCACCACGCGCATCGAGGTGGTGGTCAGCTTCCTCGCCGTCCTCGAACTGATTCGCGCCGGCGAATGCGACGCGGAGCAGGACGGGAACTGGGGGGACATTGTGGTGGTGGCGCTGGCCTAGTGATTTTGGATTGGGGGATTTCGGATTTCGGATTGGGGATTGAGCGGCCGGGGTCGGCCCGATTAGCCTCCGCGTGCCGATAGCTTTTGGGCGCGTTTTGCCTGCTTGAACTGTTCGGCATCGAAGGCCAGTTCCGCGTCCATCTCAGCCTGATTGAGCAGGTAGCAGGCGATTGCAGCGTGGATTCGCTGCAGGTCGAGGTGGGGGTACCGCCTCAGGATTCGCTCTGGCGACTCGCCGCGGTGGTAATGCACAGCAATCTGCACCACCGGCATCCCCGTTCCCGCAAGGCAGGGGCGTCCGCCTGACACCCCGGGGGTGCATTCGATCAGCGAGTGGAACGGCTTCATGCAGGCATCCTACTACCCGGATGTGCGGCCATGGGGGCCGAGGTGGCGACCGGCTCGAATACCTGTGACGACGACGACACCCAGGGCTGCGCCGAATGAATCAAAGCCCACGTCGAGCCAGTTGGCATCGCGGTTGGGGACGAAAGACTGGTGGAATTCGTCAGTCATGCCGTAGGCAGACGCGACGAGCCACGCCGTGACCGCGACTGCAAACCATGGCCAGGTCCCGCGCCAGTGGCCCAGTGCCATCGCGAGCAGCGCGCCGAGAATCGCGTACTCGGCCACGTGGGCGGCGTCGTACCGCCACTCGCCGCCAGAAGCGCCGGGAGGATTGGGGAAGCTGGAGAAGAGGAAGATAAGCGCCGCCCACCCCGCAACGAGCCCGAACCGCAGTCGCACCCCACGAGTCTAGTCGATTGTGGATTTCGGATTGCGGATTTTGGATTGCTCCCCGACCCCCAAACTCTCGCTGGGCGAAGTGAGTCCGGCCGAATCCAAAATGCAAAATTCGCTCAGCCTTCGAGGACCATCTGGGTTTGGGTAACCTGGGCGACGAGTTTGCCGTCGGCGCCGCGGATGTTCGTCTGCCAGGTGTGCAGGCGGCGGCCGAGGTTCACCGGCCGGCACTCGGCAGTGAGCGTGGTTCCGGCAATCCCCGGCCGGTAGAAGTTCGTCTTGGACTCGATGGTTGTCTGGCCCGCGCCGGGCGGGAGGTGGACGCTCGTGCCCACCGCGCCGAGCTGGTCGGCGAACGCCATGAGGGCGCCGCCGTGGCACACGCCCGGGACGGTGCAGATCTCGTCGCGCACGAGGAGCTCGGCAGTGACTCCTTCCTTCGTGACCGAAGTGAGCCGGATGCCGAGCGTGCCGGCGAGGAAGGGCTGGATTGCAGCCTGGATGGCCATTGCCTGGTCGTCCATGTGGGAGCTCCGTGGCTAGTGTTTGGTTGCAACATGCATAATGCCATTACGGAACCAATGATGCGAAGAACCACTTTGCCATGACATGCGCGAGCCACCGGGCATTGCTAGGCTGTGTGACAGATGGCCATCCCTTCGTTCACCCACGCGCAGCTCAGCGCAGGCGCGCCCGGACCCGAGACGGCGCTCACCATCGGTGTGCTCGACGGCGTCCACCGCGGCCACCAGGCGCTGCTCGGCCGCCTGCGGGATGAAGCGCGGAAGCGCGCGCTTTCACCGGGCGTGGTCACGCTGCACCCCCACCCGATTACGGTGCTGCGCCCGGAGATCGCGCCGAGCTACCTGACGTCGCTCGAAGACCGCATCCAGCTCATCCGCGCCGCGGGGGCTGACTGGGTCATCCCGCTCACGTTTACCGGCGAAGTGTCGGAGATCGAATGCGAGGACCTCGCGGGTGCGTTCGTGGACCTGCTGAAGATGCGGCTGATGGTCCTTGGACCAGACGCAGCGTTTGGCCGCGGCGCGCCGAAGGACACGTTCGAACGGATGCAGCGGCTCGGAGCGCAGCGCGGGTTCGAGGTGGTGCAGGTCGCACCGCTGATGCACGACCACGAGCGCTATAGCTCCACCGCGGTGCGGAAGGCGCTGACTGACGGCGACATGGATCGCGTGACGGCGCTGCTGGGGCGGGCGTACCGGATCGGCGGGCCGGTCGTGCACGGTTTCGAACGCGGGCGAACCATCGGTTTCCCGACGGCGAACATCTCGGTCGCGGCCGACCGCGCACTGCCGGCGATTGGCGTGTACGCCACCCGGGCGCGGGTAGCCGGGCGAGTCCTCACCGGCGCCACCAACATCGGCCGCCGGCCGACATTCGACGAAGGCCACCTTTCGATCGAGACATACTTGCTCGACTTCGAAGGCGATATCTACGGCGAACGGATGGACCTCGACATCCTCGAACGGATCCGCGGCGAGGTGAAGTTCGAAAGCGTTGACGCGCTGAAGGCGCAGATCGCCAGGGACGTCGAACTGGCCAGGAGCATCGTGACATGACTGACCCGGACAGCGGGAAGGTGCGCGGACCCGCCTCGTACTTCCCTTCGATCGAAAAGAAATACGGACGGCCCATCGCCGAATGGCAGGATCTCATTCGTGCGCAGGCCGGGAAGAAGCACATGGAAATCGTGAACTGGCTGAAGGCCGAATACGGGATGGGTCACGGCCATGCCACCGCCCTCGTTCACGCCACCCGGTCCGAAGCAGCCGGGAAGGAGGCCGAATGACGCAAACGATGCCCCCGGTCGACGAACAACTCGTGGTCCTGATGAGCGGGGTGGACTATGGCGACGCGCTCCTGCGCCAGCAGATGGAGCGCGAATTGCGCGCCGCCCTCGAGCTGGACCGGCCGCTGCGGGTGTACCTCGGCATCGATCCGACGGCGACGTCGCTGACCCTGGGACACACGGTGCCGCTGCGGAAGCTGCGCCAGTTCCAGCAGTTCGGGCATCACTGCATCTTCCTCATCGGCGATTACACGGCGCTGATTGGCGACCCCAGCGACAAGAACAAGCTGCGCCCCATGCTCACGCCGGAGGAGATCGCAGCGAACGCGACGAGCTACTTCGAGCAGGCGTCGCGCATCCTCGACCCCGAAAAGACCGAGCTTCGCCACAACTCGGAGTGGCTGGGACAGCTGACCTTCCCGGAAATTATCAGCCTGATGTCGAAATTCACGGCTGCCGAGATGTTGCGGCGCGAGAACTTCCGGCATCGCTGGGAAGCGGGCGACGCGGTCTACCTGCATGAGTTCCTCTACGCCCTGATGCAGGGGTACGACGCCTACGCACTCGAATGCGACGTGCAGGTGGGCGGCACGGAGCAGCTCTTCAACCTGATGGCGGGCCGGAAGATCCAGGAAGACGCCGGCCAGAAGCCGCACGTGCCGGTGACAATGCCCATCCTCGTCGGCCTCGATGGCAAAGAACGGATGTCGAAGTCGAAGGGCAACCACATCGGCGTGAATGACTCGCCGGAGGAGCAGTTCGGCAAGGCGATGTCGCTGCCAGACGAGGT
>JBDHWA010000080.1:0-8098 GCA_039809945.1 Dehalococcoidia bacterium
TCCCTGCCGCCAACCTTCACTGTCGCCATTTCGGATCTCCTATCGCATCTGCCGCATGCGGCCGAAGTTGCGCCAGGCGGCGGGTTCACTGCCGTTCGACGCGATGTGCTGCACGGGCGCGGGGGCCTGCGCCTTCTTTTCGCCGATGGCGAGCGCGCCGACGATGGCGGCGACCAGTTCGCGTTCGGGCCCGCCGCCGGAGTTGCGCCATTCGAGGAATTCGCGTGCGGGCTGCGGGAACATGAGGTAGCTCAGGACGTCGTCGATGTCCCGGGCCGTGTCGCCGATCTCTGCCTTCGCCGCTTCGATTTCGGGAGCGAGGTCGTCAGCGGGACGGTGGGTAATCGGCTGCTCGTCTCCGAGGAGTTCCTTCAGGACATCCGGCGCGATGGGGGTGGGTGTGGCTCCGTACATACCCTTCGCGAGATTGCGGGTTTCCTTCGTAACCGTGCCGTAACGCTTGCCGGTGAGCACGTTGAGCACCGCCTGGGTGCCGACGATCTGTGAGCTGGGCGTGACCAGCGGCGGGAAGCCCAGGTCCTCGCGGACGCGGGCATTCTCGGCCAGCACTTCGGGCAGGCGGGCTTCGGCGCCCTGTTCGCGGAGTTGGCCCACGAGGTTCGAAATCATGCCGCCCGGCACCTGGTGCGAAAGCACGCCGGCGTCGATGCCGAGAAGGCCGCTTTCGAACTTCCAGTACTTGCGGCGGACGTTCTTGAAGTACCCGGCGAGTTCTTCAAGCGTGCCCATCGGGAGGCCAGTCGCGAGGTTCGGGTCTTCGGCGAGCGCGGCGACGAGCGTTTCGGTGGCGGGCTGGCTGGTGCCGCCGGCAAGCGCGCTGATAGCGCAGTCGATCACGTCAGCGCCGGCCTGTGCACCCATCAGGTAGGCCATCTCGCTGTAGCCAGAGGTGTCGTGGCAGTGCATCTGAAGCAGCATATTCGGATGGTCGGCCTTCAGCCGGGTGACCAGCGCCTTCGCCATCATCGGGCTGAGCAGGCCAGCCATGTCCTTGATGCAGAGTGAGTCGGCCCCCATCTCGACCATCGTCGTCGCCATCTCTGCGAAGGCGTCAACGGTATGCACCGGGCTGATGGTGTAGCAGATGGTGCCCTGGACGTGTCCCCCGGCGCGCTTCACCGCCCGGAACGCGGTCTCGAGGTTCCGGACGTCGTTGAGGGCATCGAAGATGCGGAAGATGTCCATGCCGTTGGAAACGGCGCGGTCGCAGAACTCGTTGATCACGTCATCGGCGTAGTGGCGGTAGCCGACGGCGTTCTGGCCACGGAGGAGCATCTGGGTGGGGGTGTTCTTGAGCCGCTTCTTGACTTCGCGGAGGCGCTCCCAGGGGTCTTCCTTGAGGAAGCGCATGCAGGAGTCGAACGTGGCGCCACCCCAGCATTCGATGCTGTGGTAGCCAACCGAGTCCATGAGTTCGAGGACGGGAATCATGTCCTCGGTGCGCATACGCGTCGCGAGGAGCGACTGGTGGCCATCGCGAATGGCCGTTTCCATGATACCGACGGTCATGGGGCAAAGTCCGTTTGGGAAAGTGTAGGGGGCCGGGAAGGCCGCGGAGGTTCTACCCTACCACCGGCGGCGGTTAGGAGTTAGGGCTGATTCCGAGTTGGCGTATGCGCCGGGACACCGACGCGGTTTTCGCGCCTAAGCGCAGACTCCGCCAAACTGACTGTCCCAACATAACCTTCCGAGCATCGCCAACCATGATCATTCGCATGTCCCCCGGGGCTTCCATCGAACAACTGGAGCGGGTTATCAACCGCATCACCCAGGACTACGGCCTGCGCTGCGAGACCATCGTCTCCGACACCACCGTCATCGGTGTGAAAGGCATCGCATCGGTCGTCGATGAGGGCCGCATCCTCGAACTGCCCGGCGTGGACCGCGTCATCCGCATCACGGAGAAGTACAAGGACGCGAGCCGGAGCTTCCACCGGGACGATTCGGTCATCGACATCGCTCCGGGTGTGCGCGCCGGCGGCCCGCACCTCACGTTCTTCGGCGGGCCCTGCGCCATCGAAACTGAGAAACAGGCCATCGAGTCGGCGATGATGGCGAAAGAAGCGGGCGTCGATGTCCTGCGCGCGTTCGTCGATAAGTCGCGGACGAGCCCGTACGACTACCGTGGCCTCGAACTGCAGAAGGGCCTCGAAATCGCTGCCGCGATGAAGGAAGCGACCGGCCTGCCGACAGTGTCCGAACTGATCGACCTTCGCCACCTCGATGCGTTCCTGAAGGCAGGGATCGACGTTATCCAGGTCGGCGCGCGCAGCGCCCAGTACTCACCGCTGCTCGAAGAGCTTTCCCGGATCGAGAACCCGGTTGTGCTGAAGCACGGCTTCGGGAACGACCTGAACGAATGGCTTTGCGCGGCCGCCTACATCATGTCCGGCATGGACCGGGAAGGCCGCGTCGCAGGATCGGGGAACCGCAACGTCATCCTCTGCTACCGCGGCATCAAGAGCTTCGAAAGCGAGACCCGCTTCGGCGCGGACACGGGCATGATCCCGCTGGTGCGGATGCGCTCCCACCTCCCGCTCATTGCCGACCCCAGCCACAGCGGCGGCGACCGGCGGCTCGTTGAGCGGATGACGTACGCGTTCGTCGCTGCGGGTGCGCAGGGCATTGAATTCGACATCCACAACAATCCCGCCGAGGCGCTCTGCGACGGCAAGCAGGCCGTCCAGGAGGATGCCGGCCGCATCATCGCAACGGCGCGCCGGATCCACGCCATGCTCGACGGCATCGGGATCGAAACCGGGACGAGCGTCCCGGTGGCCGCGGTCTAACGTCGCGCGAACAAAAGTCACATCGAATTCCGGAGCTCGCGAGTACACTCGATCCATGCGACCGGGCTCCCGTGATATTCCACTGCCGTTCACGGCGGCGCGCCGAGTGCGCCCGCCCCAGCTCCCCTGGCTCTTCGCCGTCTGGATGGCCGCCTCCGCGCTAACCGCGGTTTCGGCCGGCCTCGTGCTGGGCATCCTCGCCGCCACCCAGGACGGCTTCGGCGCCAGCCACTGGACCGAGGCCGTGCAGGCGCACGGGCGCCTCCAGCTCTGGGCGTTCGCCGGCGTGTTCATCGTCACGCTCTCGTTCGAGTTCCTCGTCCGCATGAACGGCCGTCCGATGTTCCCGGTGCCGGTTCGCGCAGGCGTACCGGGCGGCTTGCTTGCCGGGGCGCTGCTGATGGCGGCCGCCCAGGTGTGGAACGGACCTCTCGGGTTCCTCGGCCCCGTTGGCGCGGCGGCGCTTGTTGCTGCCGGAGCTGTCTTTGCATGGGAAGTCTGCCATGTGCGCCCGCCGCACAGCCTCAAACTCGATCCGCAGCCCTGGTTCTTCTGGCTTGGCTCTATCTGGCTCTTCATTGCCGCAGCGGCGACGTTCGCGCTCTCCCTTCGCTGGGACGGCGGCGTTTCCCTCCCGGTCGAATCCCACGCAGTCGCCGAGATCTTCATTCGCGGCTTCATCATCCAGGTCATCCTGGCGGTCGCCCCGCGGGCGATGGTGGGCCACCTGGGGCTGCGGCGCATCGATGCCCGGCAGCAGATCATCCTGCTCGCGCTCGTGAACGGCGGCCTCATCACCTGGCTGGCTGGCCAGGATGCTGGCGTCCTGCCGGGCGTTTCCGCTCTCGTGCGGCTGGGGAATATTGCCCTCGGTGGCGCGCTGCTTGCTCTCACGTGGTGGCTTGGCGTGCTGGACGCCCACCGGCCACGCCGCGAACGGTATGACTGGCTCCTTCCGATCGCCTGGATCGCCGTGGCCGTCTACGGCATCGCGCTCATCGCTATCAGTGTCACCCCGTCGCTGGACCTGAACCTGTACCAGGAAGGGGCCATCCGCCACCTGTTCCTGCTCGGGTTCATGGTCCCGCTCATGATTGGCATGGCCCACATCGTCCTCGAACGCTTTGGTATCGGCCGGATCCCGAACGTGAACGCGCTAACCGGCGCGTTCATCGTGGCGATGGTCGCGTGGCCGCTGCGCATCCTGCCCGCGCTGACGGACTCGGCGCCGGGTGCGGTCGGTCAGGGCCTGATGGGCCTCTCCGGTGTGCTGATGATGGTCAGCCTGGCGCTTACCGCGTTTGTGTGCGCCCGGGTTGCCTACCTTGCCAGCCGGCCGCGGACGATGACGGTGGTCGGCCTCCCCGCCTGATTCAGGCGAGGATGCGCGCCTTCGCGGCCGACATCGCCGCGGTGCTCAGCCCGATGCTTTCGAGGTAACCCGCGGGTCCGCCGTAGGTTGTCGCGATGTGCCGCAGGGTCGCCTGCATCACGTCCGGCGGCGAAGCCATCAGTTCCTGCGCGCGCTCCTCGGTGATGCCACGCTCGGCCATCTTCGGGCACCATTCGGGGAACAGCGGGGCGAGCAGCGAAGCAGACACCGCATAGTCCTGGACGATGTCCGTCTCTTCGATGCCTGCGAGGCCGAGAATGAGGGCGGCGGCAACGCCTGTCCGGTCCTTGCCGGCGGCGCAGTGGAAGAGCACGCCTTCGCTGGAGTCGGCGAGCACTTCGAAGAGCGTGCGGTAGGCGTCCCGGCCAGTCTCCAGCATACGCTCGTATACCACCGCATAGCCGGGGAACGGTTCGTTTGCCTGCCCGGTTGGGGACTGGTCTTGTTCGAACACGGGAGCGAAGACGTGCTGGATTCCGTACGGAACCGGAGCCGGTGTTGCTTCACGTTCACGCTCGGCCGTCGAGCGGAGGTCGATGATGGTGGTGACACCGGTGTCGCGAAGGGCGCCGAGCCCGTTGGCGGTCAGCCGGTGCAGGCCCGCGGAGCGCACGATGGTGCTGGATGTGGTGCGGCCATCCTGGGCGCGGTAGCCGCCGATGTGGCGCACGTTGTGTGCGACTTCGAGCCTCAGCTCGCGGTTGGTGATCGTTAGCGTCATAGAAACAGCTTCGCAGCCATGCATGAACCGCGCATTAACGGCCAACTGCGCTTGTCTCTTCGGGGCGTTCTGGCAACGATTGCGGCGTGATTAACCGCGACCGGATCGTCCAGACCTTCCTCGAACTCGTTGCCATCGATTCGCCGTCCGGCGAGGAAGATGCCATCGCCGCCGAACTCGAACGGCGGTTGCAGGCGCTCGGACTCGAAGCCAGCCAGGACGCCGCCGGGAATGTCCTCGCGCGGCGAGACGGCACAGGCGATGCCATCCTCCTTTCCGCGCACATGGACACGGTGGAGCCCGGCCGTGGCATCAAGCCTGTCTGGGACGGTGCGGACATCATTCGCAGCGACGGGACGACCATCCTCGGGGCCGACAACAAGGCCGGCTGCGCCGTGATCCTCGAGGTCATCCAGTCAGCGATCGAGGACGGGGCGGGAACGCGCGCCATCGAGGTCGCAATCAGCCGGGGCGAGGAGGTCGGCCTGACCGGGGCGGCGAACATGGACTACAGCCGCATCTCGGCGAAGGTCGCCATCGTCATCGATAGCGGTGGGCCGCCTTCGAGTATCCAGGGGCAGGCGCCGTACCACAGCGTGTACGACATCGCGGTTCACGGGCGTTCGGCGCATGCCGGCCTCGAACCGGAGAAGGGCGTGCCAGCCATCGCTATCGCCGCCGAAATCATCGTCGGGCTGCCCCAGGGGCGCTTCGACAGCGAAACGACCGGCAACGTGGGTAAAGTGCAGGGCGGCCTCGTGCGCAACGCCGTGCCTGACTACACGCTCATCCAGGGCGAGATGCGGAGCATGGTTGAAGAGAAGCTGGAGACCCTCATTTCGGGCGCACGGAAGCACGTGGATGAAGTCCGTGAGGCGCACCCGGACGCGACCATCGATGCCAGCTTCAGCCAGGCCTACCCGGGATACACGCTCACGCCCGAAGACCCCGCGGTGAAACTGCTGTTCCCCGTGCTCGAACGGCTGGGCTATAAACCGAACCCGCACCCTGTCGGCGGCGGCACCGACGGCAATGTCTTCCGTGGCAAAGGGATTGCGAGCGTCGTCATCGGCCGCGGTGGCTACAACCAGCACACGAAGGACGAGTACCTCGTCATTCCCGAGATGCTGCAGTGTGCGGCCGTCGTGGAGGGCTGCATCCGGCTTTAGTGGCCGGACTTCGCGCTGCTCGCCGCCGGTACAGGCGCTTCGCCGGGCTCCCCGCTGTTCGCGTGCCCATACGCTTCGGCGAACGCCTCGTTCACGTGCAGCACGCCGTCGTTCAGGGTGGCAAAGGCGTAATCCGGCGTGATTTCGGGGAGGGCGTCGGCCTGCGCCTGCGTGACAATCGTGGCGCCCGCGGGAACGTAACGCTTCTCTTCGATGGTGACGCCGATCACCTTCGCGCCCGGCTCGATGACCACGTTCTTCCCGATGGTCGACTTGAAGACAAGGGCCTGCATGCCAACGAAGGTGTGGTCGCCGACCGCTGCCGGGCCATGCACCTGCGACTGGTGGGCGAGTGAGACGCCCTTGCCGACGTACACGGCGTACTTCTTTCCGCCCACCGTGACGAGGTTCTGGTCGACCACCTTCCCGCCGTTCATGGTTTCCAGCGCGTGGATGACCACGCCATCCTGCACGTTCGAACCGTCCCCAATCATGATCGGCTGGCCTTCGTCGCCGCGGATGCTGGCGAACGGCGCCACGAAGACATCCTTACCGAGGATCACCTCACCAATGACCGAGGCGAGCCTGTCGACGTAACTTCCGGTCCCGACGACAGGATTGTTGATGTCCGGGTTGAAGCTGGTCACCACGTTCGGACGAAGGTTCGCGGGCGCTTCCACGACCGTCTCGGCCAGCTGGGCTTTCGGAGCGGCGAACTTCGCCTGGTAGATGGTCCACCCAGCCAGCAGCGCGACAACGGCGATAAGCGCCCCGTTGATGAGTTGCTGGTGTGACCAGTCGGCGACGCGGTTCAGGCTCGGCAGCTTCGGGATGTCGAACGTGAAATGCAGCGAGAGGCCGCCTTCCGCCTTCCGGGTGAGGCCGATGGGCGTTTCGGCGCCGGGAAGCGCGACGACATTCGCCGGAGTCTCCTCGGAATCAGGCACGGGCTGTTCGGCTGCTTCGGCCATGACGGCGTCATCCTCGCGTGGCGTTCCTTCTTGGTATCGAAGGACGGCGCGGCCGCGCGCAGTAGGCAGAACCCGTAAGGGCGGCCTTGACCCGGACGAATGGTTGGTTGACACCCTTTCCGGCGTACCTATGATCCGAATCAGAGAGGCCCTTCCTCCCTCGGGAGGGCGCACCGCCCCCGGGCGGTGTCCGGGATCCGGGTTCCCGTGCTGCCGCGCGCTTGCCCCTCCCTCGGCTCTCCGGCATTCGTGCCGGAAAACTTGAGGAGTGGCTTTGTGACGACACTTGAACGGCCAAGGACTGTTGGCGAACTGAAAGCGGCTGGCTACAAGGTGCTGCCAGTGCGCGAAGAGATGCGCAAGAACCTGATCGCCAAGATCCGCAGCGGGGAGGACATCTTCCCCGGCATCTTCGGCTACGAAGAGACGGTTATCCCGCACATCGTGAACGCGATCCTGGCGGGCCAGGACATCATCTTCCTCGGCGAACGCGGCCAGGCGAAGTCCCGCATCATCCGGTCCCTCATCTCGCTGCTGGACGAAGATATTCCGTCGCTCGCCGGCACGGAGATCCTCGAAGACCCGTATGACCCGATCACCCGGGCCGGGCGGGACATCATCGAGGAGAAGGGCGACGACGCTGAACTGGTCTGGGTGCCGCGGGAGAATCGTTACGGCGAAAAGCTCGCGACCCCGGACATCACCATCGCCGACCTCATCGGCGAGGTGGACCCGATTAAGGTCGCTGAAGGGCGCTACCTCGGCGACGAACTGACCATCCACTACGGACTCATCCCGCGGACGAACCGCGGCATCTTCTGCCTGAACGAACTGCCGGACCTCGCCGAGCGCATCCAGGTCGGTCTGCTCAACATCATGGAAGAGCGCGACGTCCAGATTCGCGGCTACCGAATCCGCCTGCCGCTCGACGTTTTCGTCGTCGCCAGCGCGAACCCCGAGGACTACACGAACCGCGGCCGCATCATCACCCCGCTCAAGGACCGCTACGGCGCCCAGATCCGGACACACTACCC
>JBDHWA010000081.1:0-8083 GCA_039809945.1 Dehalococcoidia bacterium
GCCCGTCGACTCGTTCCGCACGCCCACCTGGACGTAGCTGAACTGCGAGCCTTCGGTGATGGTGTAGACGCCTTCGGTCAGGCCGTTGAGGTGGAGGCCGGCGACCGGCACGTTGAAGACCTGGCCGCCCGGGAACTCAGGACCCTGGATGGTGACGGTCCAGACGATGTTGGTGTCCGCGCCGTTCATCACGCCGTCGCCGAGGATGTCCCGGACCTTCCAGACGTGGAGGCTGCCGGTGCCGAGGACGGCGCCGCAGTCTTCGTTGCGGAAGGCGAACGTGATCTCCTGGCCCGGCTGGGTGATGTTCAGCGGACCATCTTCCACGTTCGTCGTGAAGTACTGGTGGATGCCCGACTCGCCAGTCGTGCGGCAGGTGTCATACGAACCGTTGTCTTCGGTCGCGTTGTAGCCGTTGCCCAGCGGGACGTTCACAAACGAGACGCTCCCGCCGCCAAGGGCGATGCTACCGCTGTTGCTGTAGCTGTTCGGGCCCGTGGCCGTGAAGTCCCAGTCCGCCGGGCGCGCCGTGTTCGCCGCAGTCGTCAGGTCGGTCTTCACGATCGTGATCTTCCCAACCGGGTAGTTGCAGAACCAACCGACCGTGTCGACCTCCACCTGCTGGTTGGAGACGAGGCTCAGCGCTCCGCCCACCAGTTCAGAGAGGTCACGCACGAGGCTCTCCTGGCACTGGCCGTTCCAGCTCTCGACCCAGTTCGCGGCCGGCGTTTCGCTGACTCCCGGGTTCGGCTGCGAAGCCGGGATGGAGCAGGTCCAGGCGATCTGGCCTGCAACGCTGGTGTCGAGGTCGCAATTCGCGTCATCGACGATGGTGTACGTGCCCGAGTTGGTCCACGGGTTCGGGGTCAGGGTGAACGTCGGGTAATCGGCCGAGGTCGGCACATAGCCGCTAATCGGCGTTCCGTCGTAGTTCTGGAAGAACTTGACCACGCGGATGTCACGGTTGCAGAGCTCGGTGTTCTTGCCGAGGTCTTCGAACGTGCCGCCCTTCACCGACCAGTCAGGCTCGCCCACGCCTTCGCGGCCGAACCAGACCTGGGCGTCGTTGCTGACGTCCGTGCCTTCGCAGGTGGCCTTCGGCATCGGCTTGGTGACCGTGATCTTCAGGGTGTCGTTAGCGTTGACCGAGCAGACGATACCGGCCGTCATGTCGGTGACGCCCGCGGTAGCCGAGCAGCTGCCGCCGGTCGCGCCCTGGTAGGTGGCGCCGTCGTCCTTGACGAACACCGCCACTGCCGAGTCGGCCGTGCTGGTGATGTTGATGGTCCAGGTCGGGGGTTCCGAAGTCTGGGACTTTTCCTTGGTGACCGTCAGGCAGGATTCGTTCGGCTGAGCCGTTTCGCTGTACTCGCCGGTGTCGGAGCTGTTCTGCTGGCCGTTGATCCAGGCGGTGTTGCTGGTCTTGTAGCCGTCGCAGATGCCGCCGCTGCCGCTGTAGGTGGTCGAGACGGTGATGGTGGCCTGGCCGTTGGCCGGGACCGTGCAGGAGTACGTGTCGGCCGGGCTTTCGCTCGTGCCGCCCGTGCAGGTGTCGCTCACGTGGGACGTGTTGGCGTCGTAGACCGGGACGGTCTGGGCGACGCTGGAAGAGTTGTTGAGGGTGATGACCCACTGGAGGGTGGCGCCAACCTTCGTCGCGTTGCCCTTGAGGATGGTGACGCAGGAGGCGGACTGGCCGGCGTCCTCGTGGTACGTGCCGCCCTGGGCGGTCTGGCCAATCTCGGCCTCAGAGTAGGGCGCGGCATGGGTTGGTGCCGCCTTGAGCAGGTGGGCCGTGTTGCCGAGATCGTACGCCTTGCACACGTCCGTGTGGGCCAACGGCTTGCTCAGCTTGAGGGTCGCGCCTGACGGCGGGACCACGCAGGAGTAGACGTCGGCCTGCGGTTCAGTCGGGGCGGCGGTGCAGCCGGTGTAGCTGACGAGCGTCGTGCCCGGGTCGTACACGTAGGCCGTGAGGTTCGTGCCACCGGAGTTCGTGAGCGTCACGGTCCACTCAACGGCGGCGCCGTTCTTGCTGGCTGCGCCCTTCGCGATCGAAAGGTCGCCGGCACAGAGGGCGGAGTTGCCCTGGAGGGTGATATTCACCGGGCTGGCCGGGGTGGTTGTGCTGGAGGACCAGGCGTTGGGGAAGAACCCGGTCCAGGTGTGCTGTCGCCACGAAACCTGATTGCCGAAGGTCTGGTCGCTGCAGGTGCGCACCGGGAGCGTGGAAGGCTTGACGGTGATGGTCACGCCCGTGTTGGACGGCAGGTTGCAGGTATCTTCGGGCGAAAGCCCGTCGCCCACCACGAAGCCGCAGTTCGGGTCGCCGAAGCCGAAGTCATATGCAGGGTGGTCATCGTCAAAAGTGATTGCAACAACCTTCACATTGGCATCAGTGATACCGACTGTCCGGTAGTCGTTCGTGCTGTTGTAGAACGTGATATCCCATTTGACGGCAGTCGGGTCGGTGGTCGAGGTGACACCGTTGGTGGCCGTCTTGGTGACGGTCAGCTCGCCGGGGGGCGTGTATTCGTTCCGGAAACAGACGGTGGCCTCATCACCGTTCGCCATATTGTCGAGCGCGCCATCTTTGGCCGTTCCCGGACTGCTGGTTACCCAGGCAGTGGAGTCGGCGTCTGGGCAGGTTGCATTGCCAGCAGCGACGTACTTGCCGGTCACCGTATAGTTGGCTGGCAGGCTGACTTCCTTGACGGTGAAATCGTCATTTGTGTCAGCCCCTTCGTTCCAGGTGTGGGTGTACGGGCCGTTCTGGCTAAAGGTGACCCCATTGATTTCACCTGAACCATCGCTCGAGCCATTGTCGATGTTGGCGGTGAAATTCTGCGAGGCGCTGCCACCACCGGTGACAACCTTCTTGACATGGATCTTGGCGCTGCAGTCCGTGGGGTTCGCATCGAGGTCCCACGTGACCGTCTCCATGCTGGAGCCAGTGTCGAGGGCCCCGCGCACCCAGATACCCTGAGCATCCACGCTGTGGCTGCTGGCCGAGGAATTGCCATAGCCGCGCGTCACGGTCAGGGTCTTCCCGTCACCGCTCCGCGCAGTGATCATCATCAACTCGTTGCCCCACTTCAGGACCTTGCCGCTCACGAAGCCTGCGTTCCAGGCGGTACCGCCGGAGTGGACGAGTGAAGTGGTGGAGCTGTTGATATCGGTTGTCGAATTGTCGGTCACCGTCGTGAAGTCGCCGAGGTACTGGTCGACCTTCCCGGCGGTATGCACCGAACCGGTACCGCTCGCATTGATAATGTACGTGCCCTGGCCGTCGTCGATGAACGGCGAGAACTCGAGCGCGACCGGGGTGGTGTTATCAGTGATTGTCAGCACCGCTTCCCGGTAGCCGCTCCACCCGCCCTCAGTGACCTTGAGGTACCAACTCTGGTTGTTCTGGCACGTCGGCAGCTGAGTATCGATGACGAGGTGGTGTGCGAAGGCGCTGCCGATGATGGCCAGGCCGCCGACGCTTGCCGCGATGATCGCCAACAGCGCCGCGAGCAGCAGACTGCCCTGGCGCTTCCGCGATTTGCCGTATAAGGCGAGAGTCATAAGGGTCTCCGTCCTTGTGTGGCTGGCTGTCCCGAGCCGGCCGTTGCGTAAAGGTTCGAGCTACTTGTTCCTCCCCGAGCTCAATCCCCGTGTTCCTGCTTACCCCGTGGGCCTCTCCTCCGATGCGGCGTTCGTCCCCGGTGGCTGGCTGGTGGCCGGGAGGTGTTCGCCAACAGGGACCGGGATCTCCCTGCTGGCCTCCGGGCTGCCACGTGACGTCCACTCTCTGTCCATAACAGAGGCCGTCCAGTGAACAACAGGGGAAGAATACGGGAATCCCCCTATGTCCGTCAGTAGGAACTCTGTTAGAGCGTGAGAGGTTAAGCCTTCGCAAGCGGTGAATACAAGGTTGCAATGTGATCCGGGCCACATTTGGCCCTGATCTGCCCGCAAATGCGCCTTCGGGGGCTCAGAGTTCGGCTTCGACCAGCGGCTCGGCGGGTGCGTCCGGGAGCGGAGGCAGTTCACGCGGGCTGCGGATGCCAAAATGCTCGAGGAATCGCATCGTCGTGCGGTAGAGCTTCGGGCGGCCGGGGCCGTTGCCCGTGCCCGTGTTCTCGACGAGCCCGCGCTGCTCGAGGATGGCCACCTGGCGGTCACTGTTGACGCCGCGGATGGCCTCGATTTCGGCGCGGGTGCAGGGCTGCTTGTAGGCGATGATGGTGAGCGTTTCGAGGGCGGGCCGGGTGAGCCGCTGGCCAGGCCCCGCGCCGAGCATGTTCTCGATGTAGCGGGCGAAGGCGGGCGCGGCGCCGAGCTGGTAGCGCTGGTTGTCTTCGAGCAGGCGGAGGCCGCGCGCTTCGTAGTCGGCGGAGAGCTGGCTGAGGGCCTTGCGGGCCGCGCCGTCGCTGACTCCGGCGGCGCGGGCGAGGGCCTGCAACGTCTGCGGTTCTTCGGCGACGAACAGCAGCGCCTCCATCACCCACGGCAGTTCGCCGGGCGGGGGCGCGGCCGTGCGGTCAGCTTCGGTCATCGGTGCTAGTCCCCTCGAAGGCGCTGCCCGTGGGCGCGGCTTCATCCTGCGGGTTTGTGAAGTAAGGCGCTTCCGGCGGGCGTTCCGGGCCGTCCGGCGGGGGCGGCAGTGGCGCCGCCGGGGCCTGCGACGGTTCGGGACGGCGCACCGACCCGGCCGGGCGCACGCCCATCTCGTCGTAGGTCACGCGGATAACGGGCCGCCGGATCGACGTGACGCCGACGTGTTCGCGGAGGGTGAGGTCGACCGTCTTGGCGATCAGACTGGTGGCCGTGGCGATGCTCGCGCTCGGTTCGACGTTCGCATCGAGGTAGGTGTCGACGGCGCCGCCGCTGAGGCGGACCTTCGGCTTCGCCGAGCGCACCTCGGGCAACGCTTCGAGTTCGCCGCGAAGGAGGGACTCGATGGCCCCCGCGGTCACTTCGACCGTGCCGCCGTCGGCCTGGCGCAGGCGCAGCGTGCCGGAACTGCTGTAGCCAGAGCCCTTCGGCCAGACGGCGATGAGGAGCGAGACGATCGCGACGAGGCCGATGGCGGCGAGGACGCCGGTGAACGCCCACTTCGCGGTGTCGCTCGCTTCAACGAAGGCCTGGATGTTCAGGTTCGAAATGGAGAGGTCGAGCTTGCGGTCCTGGTTCCAGGCGAGGCCGCCGAGGCCGCCGACCGCAGCGAGCAGGAGCAGGCTGTACAAGACGAGCAGAATGCGCCGCACGACGTTCATATCGCCTCCCCGGGGACGCTTCCCCAGACGCCGTCATGGTACACCGGGCCGAGTTGGGCCTGCGTAACGCGCCCGTCGAGGCCTGCGTCTTCGGCGTAGACCGGCAGGTAGTTGTCGGTGTGCCCGAAGGCGTGGCGCGTGCCGTCCGGGCCGCTCCGGGGCATTTCCCAGAGCACCGGGCGAAGCGTGCCGGCCTGGGATTCGCGGAAGCGCGCCCAGAGGTCCTCGCCCAGCGCGAGGAGGCGGGCCATCCGCTCCTTCACCACCTCCGCGGGGAGGTGTCCCGGCATGAGGGCGGCCGCGGTGCGCGAGCGCAATGAATAAGGAAAGGCGTGGATGCGCGCGAACCCCACGGCCTCGCAGAGCGCGAGCGTCTCCGCGAACTGGGCCTCGGTTTCGCCGGGGAAGCCCGCGATGACGTCCGTCGTGATGGCCACACCGTCGACCGCGGCGCGGATGCGTTCGGCGGCGCGGACGAACTCGGCCGCCGTGTAGCGCCGCCGCATCGCCGCGAGGGTGGCGTCGCTCCCGGCCTGGAGGGCGAGGTGGAAGTGGGGCATGAGCCGCGGATCCCGCCAGAGCGCGAGGAGTTCGGGCGTGATGTCCTGGGGTTGGAGCGAACTGAAACGGATGCGCGGCACGTCGGTGGCTTCGAGGAGGCCGGCGATGAGTGCCGCGGGCGTCTGCGGCGGATCGAAGTCGCGGCCCCAGGCGCCGAGTTGGGTGCCGGTGATGACGGCCTCGCGGGCGCCCCCGGCCGTGGCTCGGCGCACCTCTTCGGCGACGCGCTCCACCGTCCGCGAACGCTCGCGGCCGCGCGTGCGAGGGACGATGCAGAAGGCGCAGACGTCGTTGCAGCCCTCCTGGGCCTTGATGAAGGCCCGGGCGACGTGCGTGCCGGGGGCAGCGGCGGCTTCGGCGGGAAGCGGCTCGATGCCCGGTTCGGCGAGGAAGCTCACGATGCGCGCCTTGTCCTGGTCGCTCGTTCCGGCCACGAGGTCTGCACCGAGCGCGGCGGCAGCGTCTTCGCCGGCGGCCCGCGGGAAGCAGCCGGTGACGACGACTCGTGCGCCGGGCGCAAGGCGGCGCACGGAGCGCACAAGCTTGCGCGACTTGCGGTCGGCCACGTGGGTGACTGCGCAGGTATTAATAACGTAGGCGTCGGCTTCGCAAAGCGATGTAGTCACACGGTAGCCACAGTCCTGGAGGCCGCGGGCAACCTCTTCGCTGTCGGCAAGGTTGAGCTTGCAGCCGAGGGTGAGGACGGACGCGAGCGGGCGGCGCATCGCCACAGGGTAGCGCGAACAGCCGCGGGAAACAGCGGAGAGGCTGAAAGCGGCCGCCCGTTTGTGGTACGGTTAACGCCAATCACAGTTTCGATTCGAGGGTTGTCCTGTTTGGCGAAGAAAGAAGCGATTGAAGTCGAAGGTATCGTGACGCAGCCGCTGCCCGATGCACAGTTCCGGGTGGAATTGGCGAACGGTCACGTGGTGCTGGCGCACATCAGCGGCAAGATCCGCAAGAACTACATCAAGATCCTCACGGGTGACCGGGTACTGGTGGAACTTTCCCCGTACGACCTGACGAAGGGCCGCATCACCTACCGCTTCAAGTAACCGCGCACCGCAGCGCGCCGAGAACTGAGGTACCCCGATGGCCGACGAACTGAGCCGAGTCCTTCGCGAAGCACAGGAGGCTGCCAGCGGCCGCGGCGATGACCTGGTCGAACGGCTGGCCAGCCGCATCGGCCTGCACGCCAACAGCCGGGCCGTCTTCGGCGAGGCCGTCGAGCGCGACGGCGTCACGGTCGTGCCGGTGACCAAGGTTCGCTGGTTCTTCGGCGCGGGCAGCGGCCGCGGGATCGAAGAGAACAGCGACCAGGGCGACATCGGCGAAGGTTCGGGCGGCGGCGGCGGGCTGCTCTCCTCACCCCTCGGCTTCATCGAAATCCGTGAAGGCCGGGCCGACTTCCGGCGCATTAATGACCCTGTTTCGGCGGTCCCGATCGTGATCGCGAGCGGCATCGCGGCGTGGCTCTCCCTGCGCGGGCTGACGAAGCTGCTCCGCGGGTAACGATCGTTCGTCCCTCGAAAGCTTCCCTGTTTGACCCCTGACAGGCCGCGTCCGGCGGCGCACCGTCCCTGACGGGGATTTCGCCATGCCGTTCTCCGGGACCGTCGTCTACGTTCGCATCAGCGCCTCCGGTTGGGAGTGCTCCGAAGACGACCGGGAGTGGCGCCCCCTGCCAGGCACTCGCCGCATGAGCGCGGTTGAGGCGATGGAGTTCGCCCAGACCGTCTACCCGGACCGGATGATCGCCGTGACCTCCGCCAGCAGCCTTAGCCGTCCAACGGAAATGCGCGCGCCGGCCGTTAAACGCCGACCGTGATTGGCTCCGGCGGGTAGGTGCCCGCGAGGAGCGGCGCAAGCAATCCCGCGAAGTCGCCCGGCACGAACGGTTCATGGTGCGCGCGGATCTCGTCCAGCGTGAACCAGCGGTGGGCCGTGAGGAATGCGCGCTCCTCTTCCTGGTGGTTCGCCACGGACACCTCGAACGCAGGCGTGCGAACGACAAAGTAGGACTCGACCTGGCGGAGCTGCCCGCTGCCCCAGCGGAAGGTGTGGTCCCGCCGCCAAACACAGGGACCGACCTCGAAGTCACTCAACCCGGTCTCTTCGAACACTTCGCGGCGGACGGCCGCGAGGGCATCCTCGCCCGGCTCTATCCCGCCGCCGGGGGTAATCCAGAAGACGCGCGAACCATCGGGGAAGCCGGGCATCTGCGCGCGAAACAGCAGCGTCCGCCCGCGGTCATCGAT
>JBDHWA010000082.1:0-8068 GCA_039809945.1 Dehalococcoidia bacterium
CTGCTCCCCGAGGTGTACGCGTACGCCCGGGCGTTCACGCACACGCTCGCGCCGTCCTCGCTGCGCGTCACGCGCCAGCAGGTCTATACGGACCTCCATCGCGACGTCGGTTCAGCAGTGGCGGAAAGCCAGACGCTGCTGAACCGGATGACCACGTCCTCGGACTACCGCGAAGGTGTTCGGGCGCTCATCGAAAAGCGCGAACCGAACTTCTGAGAGCCCGGAAACCTACGCGAGCACCTGAGCAGCGAGGCTGCTGATCGCGACTCCGCGGCGGCCCTGCGTGAGGTCGTCGACGAATCCGTCTGTGGTGTAGCCCACGGAGATGCCGGTCTCAGGGTCGCCCCAGCCAATCTGGCCCCCGGCGCCGCCGTGGCCGAACGCTCGCGGCGACGCCGAACGCCCGAACCCGCGCTGGAAGGCGAGGCCATCATCACCGGCTACAACAACTGTGAGGGCGCGGTTCACGGGCTGGTTGAAGATGAGGTCACGGTGGATGTCCGTGGTGCGAACCTTCGTCGCCCACTCGATCGTCTCGGCCTTCATGATGCGTGTGCCGTTCGCAGTCACGCCGCCGTTGACGAGCGGCTGATAGAACATCGCGAGTTGCGCGGCGCCAGCGATGCCGCCTCCACCGGGCACCCCGACCGCCCGGATTTCGGGACGATTGAACGACGTAATGGCGTCCGGCGTGACTTCGCCCCAGCCGCCGGGCGGCGGGGTTGGCGGGACGAGATAGCGGACATCGGCGACCTGGCCGTTCTTGTCCGCCGGGAGGCCCAGGTGGAAGTCGCTCAGGCCCATTGGCCCGAGGATGCGGTCGCGCACGTACTTGCGGAAGTCCTGTCTAGTGCGCCGTTCAATGAGTTCGGCGATGACCCAGTGGGCGCTGGTAGCGTGGTATTCGAACTTCGTCCCCGGTTTCCAGTTAAGCCGCCACTGGGCGAACCGTGCGAGCCGCTTCTCGCGGTCATCCCAGTCCAGCGGGTTGAACGGCGCCAGGGGGAAACCGCCGATGTGGAGCATTACCTGTTCGACCGTGATCTGGTCTTTCCCGTTCGCGCCGAACTCGGGGATGATGTCCGCTACCCGCTCCTCGATCTTGAGGAGGCCGTCTTCGCAGACGGTCCAGGCCGCGGCGCCCACGACTGCCTTGGTGGAACTGAAGATGGCGTAGAGGGTGCTGTTCGTCGCCGGGACCTCGGCTTCGGCGCCATTGTGCCGAACCGTGCCGAACGTGCGGACGCCCGCCAGCTGGCCGTGGCGCGCCACCGCAACCTGTGCGCTCTTCAGCGTACCGTCATCGACGTCCCGTTTGGCGCGCGCATAGAGCGCTTCCAGCTTTTCGGAGTCGATTCCGAGGTCTTCCGGTTTGGCCGCCACCATCTCGGCTGTGGGCATGAGACACGTTCCTCTAGCAATTGGTCGATAGGCGGAACATACGCGGCTACCGCTGTCGCGAAAACCGGCGCGGCGGGCCGCTGGTGTGCTGCTTAGTACAATGGCGGCACGCCTCCGTAGCTCAGGGGATAGAGCAGCCGCCTTCTAATCGGCTGGTCGAAGGTTCGAGTCCTTCCGGGGGCGCCATTCGAAGAAGCCGGCCCGATCCCGGGTCTGCTCCGTCCCGCCGCCCGCCGCGAACCTTTACACTCCTCCCCACAATGAAGATTTCCGAATCTGTCCGCGCCGTCCTCGTCGCCGATGAGAATCCAATGCACCCGGATTTCACCGGCATCTACCTCATCGGCAAGCAGGGGCGCCAGTCCCTCACGATCGACTCAGGCGAAGCGCTCGACCACTACCAGTGGTTCTTGCGCGGCTATCTCGCAGCCGTCGAGCGGGAAGAGATCGCCATCGCTACGATCACCCATCACCACTCGGACCACTCTGGCAATCTGAAGTGGGCGAAAGAGTTCCTCAAGGCCGACATCAGCATCCCGGCGAACGGCCGGCCGCTGCTGAAGGGCCGTATTCCCTCAAAGGTCGACACCCTGAAGGACGGGGACGTCATCGATCTCGATGGTGGTGTCCGCGTCCAGGTCCTCGCGACCCCGGGGCACAGCGTCGATTCGCTGTGCTTTTACATCGAGGAGGAGGGCGTTCTCTTCTCCGGCGATACGCTCCTCGGCAGTTCGACCACGACGGTGAGCGACCTCGCTGCGTACCGGAAGTCACTCAAGCGGCTCCTCGAGCTGCCGAACTTGAAGGTGATGTGCCCGGGCCATGGGAAGATCATCAACGACCCGCGCGAACGCCTGCAGATGTACATCAACCACCGCGACATGCGGGAACAGCAGATCCTGAACGTGCTCGAAGGGGGCGGGGCCATTAGCAGCTGGGACATCATGCTCCAGCTCTACCCGGACATCGATAAGCGGCTGCGCAGGGCCGCCGATAGCAACGTCCGCTCCCACCTGAAGCAGCTCGCTGACGAGGGCCGGGTGAAGGTGTACGAAGGCACGCCGAGGAAGCCGAAGTCAGCAGCCCGGGTTCAGCGGGAAGTCGAGCACGTACGCCAGCGCGATCTTGCCATCAAGCACGGGCGTAAGCTCGAAGCGGAACGCAGCCGGGCCGAAGTGCGCGCACAGGAGAACCCACCGACGAGTGAGTGGAAAGAGCCGCCACGGTTCGAACTGCTCTGACGCCGCAGGTCAGGTCTGCTGGCCGGTGATGTACTCCGTCATGTGCCGGATCTGGTCCTCCTGGTTGAGGGTGACCCAGCGCATGAGATCACCGATCGAGATGAGGCCGATGAGCTGACCGCCTTCCACCACCGGCAGGTGGCGCATTCGGCGTTCGGTCATCAGCGCCATCACCTCTTCGACCCGGTCGGCAGGGGCGATAGCGACCACGTTCCGTGTCATCACGCTGCTCACGCGGGTCATCGCCGGGTCTTTGTCTGCATCGACCACCCGGCGAAGGACGTCGCGCTCCGTGAACATTCCAATGGGGCGCCCCGATTCGGTTACGACGAGAGCACCCACGCCCTTCTCGTTCATTTCCCGGACGGCCTGGGAGACGGTGACTCCCTTCTCGATTGTGTAGACCTGGCGTCCTTTTTCGGCGAGGACGCTGCTGACGAAGCCAAACACGCAACACCTCCGAATGCTGGTCATCCCAAGTATAGAGAGGTGTCAAGAGGGTCATCTGTGGCTCGGTGGAGGAAGCCCCAGGGTGCTGGCGAGCTACGGCCGGCGCTGGATCTTCTTGTTGTCCCAGGTGACCGTGCGGGATGGCTGGAAGACCACCCAGCGCCAGTGCCGGCCGCGGGCGGTGGATTCGTTCCGGCGCGGCTCGGCCGGTTCGCCGTGGCCACCGGCGTACTTCCGGCCCATCTGCAGGCGGACCGTCTCGAGGTCCGGGTCGGCGGCCTCGGCTGCGGCGTCCTCGAGGACGGTGGCGTTGCCCTGGAACATCGCGCCCTGCAGTTCTGGGAACTGTTCATTCCGATCGACGAGCACGGTGCAGACAGGGTTGCGGCGCAGGTTCGCCACCTTCTGGCCGCGGCAGTAGAAGTAGACCTTGCCGCCGGCCCAGCCAAACCAGAGCGGGGTCAGGTTGATGCGCGTACCCGGGCCGATGGTGGCAACGCGCATGTTCCAGCTGGAGAGCATCAATTCATCGAGTTGCTCGGGAGTGAGTGCCAGTTCGGCGGGGATGGGCATGAGGAACGCCTCGAACGCAAACTGAGGGGATGATACGATGAACGCCTTGCACCCGGGCGGGTGTGGTTCAATGGCAGAATGCGACCTTCCCAAGGTTGAGACGAGGGTTCGATTCCCTTCGCCCGCTCCAACGCTCCCGGCCTCCGTCTACGCCATCGCGCGCGTGTACGTGGCAAGGTCGAAGTAGTCCCGCCACGTCCGGATTTTCCCGTTCTCCATCTCGAACACACCGACGCAGGGCAGGTCAACGTGCTTGCCGTTCGAGTCGGTCGGTCCAGTCGCTCCGCGAAGACAACGTCCCCGTTCGCAGCGATATTGAGCAGGTCCCACTCGGTCTTCTGCCAGCCGCTGAGGAAGCGCTGGATGGTGGCGCGCACGGCCTCCGTGCCGACGGCGGGCGGACCGGGCATGTTGTGGTAGGTCGGCGAGTCGGTGAAGTAGGCCATCATGCGGTCGGTATCGAGGTGCGAGAAGTCGGCGCAGAACGCGCGGATGACGGCGATATTGTCGGTACTCACTTGCGACCTCCGGTATGCGGCGCGCGATTCTAACACGTCGCAATCCCGTCTCGGAGCGGGTCATCGGGAGGAAGCAGAAAGCCCGCTGATGGCCAGATCAGCGGGCTTCGATTCCTACCAGGATGTGGTGGGAAGTGGGTGAGTTCAGGCGACGGCGGGCTCGCCGCGCTGCGGGCGCATCCCGCGGACCATGGCCGGCGTCACGACTGGTCCGTTGGCGCGGGCACCGGCGAGGTCCCGCTGGGCCCGGCGCAGGAAGTCGCGGACTTCGAGCTCGCCTTCGTAGCCGGAGAGGGAGACCACCGGGAAGAGCTGGTGGGCGTACTCCTGGGGGATTGCCGAGCCAAGGGCCGGGAGCATGTTGTCCGCCTTCTCAGCGGCGGTCTGGTCGGCATCGTCGGAGATGATGGCAGCGAAGATCGGCCCCTGGAGGTGGGCGACAAAGTCACCTTCGCCGACGGCATGGCGCATCGCACGGGAGATGGACGGCAGGAAACGCTCCTCGTTCGGCTTCACGCGGTCGAACTCGCCGAAGTCGGTGAGGACGAGCGAAAAGCCGCGGCCGTTGCGGACCGAGCGCATCATCTGGCGGCGCAGTTCGAAGACGAAGTGGCGGCTGTTGGGCAGGCCGGTGCTTTCGTCTTCGTAAATGCGGCCGCGCATGCGGTCCAGGGCGCGATGGAAACGGCGGCCCTGCTCCGACTGCTCATACCAGAACTGGGCGTGGATGCCGGCGAAGAGCGCCGTGGAGAGCAGGATGATGAGGATGTTGGCGTGACCGCCGTTCGAAATCACCGTCTGCAGTTCGACGCAGAAGATGATCAGCCAGAGCGCGAACGTGATGGGCCGCAACAGGCGCAGCAGGAGGGGCGACTCAACCGAGCCCAGTTCTCCCTGGTCCGTTGATGGAAACAGGAAGGCATTCAGCATTGGCGGCTTGTTCACGGGTGCGCGTCCTCTCGCGTTCTACTAAGAAGGTCGAACGTTTGGGGACGCGCGGACAGTGTTTGTTTGTAAACCGTTCGTAATCTCTGCCGTCGAAGGTGGCCGGCGCCACCCTCAGGCGCGCTTCGGCGGGATCGAGCGCAGGTAGTCGGAGATCGCCTCGGCGGCACGCCGGCCATCGGCGAGCGCGGTGACCACCAGGTCGGCGCCATTCACGTTGTCGCCGCCGGCAAAGACGCCGGGGCGGCTGGTGCGGCCGTTTGCGTCAGTCTGGATGAGCGCCTTGCGGTCCGAGCGGAGGCCAGCGGTCGTCTGCGGAAGCAGTGGGTCGGCGCCGTAGCCGATAGCGATGGCGACGGTGTCGGCCTTGATCATGAACTCGCTGCCCTTGACGGGGATCGGGCGGCGGCGGCCGGAATCGTCGGGTTCGCCAAGCTCCATGCGCTGGCATTCGACTGCGACCACCTTGCCCGATTCGTCGCCGATGATGCGCGTCGGGAGCGTGAGCATCTCGAAGCGCACACCCTCCTCGCGGGCGTTCTTGCGCTCTTCGCCGCGGCCGAGCATTTCGGCCTCGGTCCGGCGGTAGACACAGCTCACGTTCTGGGCGCCCAGGCGGATGGCAGTTCGCACGCAGTCCATCGAGGTGTCACCACCGCCGATGACCACCACATCGTTGACCTGCGGGATGGGTTCACGGAAGTTCTGGGGCAACTGCTCGGGAGACAGGTTGCCGCGCACGAGGAACTCGGTGGCGCTGTAGACGCCGCTCAGGTTCTCACCTTCGATCTCCATCTGGTTGCCAACGCCGGCGCCGGTACCCATGAACACGGCTTCGAACTTGCCGGCCAGCATGTCGTCGATGGTCACATCGCGGCCGACGTAGGTGTTGCAGACAAACGTCACGCCGAGGGCTTCGAGATGCGCGATGTACTCATCGACGATGCTCTTTCGCATCTTGAAGTTCGGGATGCCGTAGACGAGCACTCCGCCTGGTTCGGGCCAGAACTCGTAGACGGTGACAGAATGGCCTTCGAGCGCGAGTTGCTCGGCGACCGCGAGACCCGCAGGCCCCGACCCGACCACCGCGACCTGGCGGCCGGTTGGCTCGGGGAGGTAGCGCGGCATCGGGTAGCCCGAGAGCTCCTGGCGCTGAGAGTCGGTGCAGAATGCTTCGAGCTTGCCGATGGTTACTGGCGGCTCCTTCTGGCCGTTCGGGCGAATGGCGAAGCCCACGACGCAGGCGCCCTCACAGAGCTTCTCCTGCGGGCAGAGGCGGCCACACATCTCCGGGAGGTTGCTTGTCTCGCGGAACTTATCCGCAGCGCCGAGGATGTCGCCTACTTCGAGCAGCGCGAATGCCCCGGGGATGTCGTTTGAGACCGGGCAGGCCTCCTGGCAGGGCGCCGAAGGGCACTGCAGGCACCGCGACGCCTCGATCTTCGCAGCGTTCAGATCGAACCCGATATAGGTCTCGTCGAAGTTCCGTTTGCGCGTTTCGGCGTCCTGCTTGGGGACGGGCTGGACACTGATGGAGAGACGGCGAGCTACCAGGTGCGTCATCGGTTGCGTCATAAGGCAAAGCGTGAACGGGCGGCGCGGACGCCACCGATCGTTTCATCCTCGTTCGAAGGTGTTTTTGATCCTACCTGAGAGAAAAAGGATGTCAACGAATCGTAAGAGCCGCAGAATGTCCGCTATTCCCCGGAGGACTACCCCATGACCCGACTCGCGCCCCTGGACCTCGACGCCCTGACTCCCGAGCAGCGGGAGGTTGCCGACGCCATTCGCAACGGCCCTCGCGGTGGTTTGCGCGGCCCGTTCGAAGCGTGGTTACGAGCGCCCGGCCTGGCTGACCCTGCGCAGCGTGTCGGCACCTACTGCCGGTTTGGGAGCAGCCTGCCTGCTGACATCAAGGAGCTGGCCATCCTCCTGACCGGCAAGTACTGGAGGGCGCAATTCGAGTTCTGGGCGCACTCCCGCCTCGCCCTGGAGGCCGGCCTCGCCCCGGCGATCATCGAAGCCGTCCGGACCGGCGCTGAGCCACCCTTCACCCGGGAGGTGGAGCGCGTGGTCTACGGGTTCGTGACGGAATACCTCGCGACGCATCGCGTTTCGGACGAGGCCTACCGGCGGGCAGTGGAGACGTTCGGCGAACGCGGCGTGGTCGACCTCGTCGGTGTTGTCGGGTACTACGGGCTGGTTTCGATGACCCTCAATGTGTTCGAAGTCGAGGTCCCGGACGGTCACGAGAACCCGCTGTAGCGGCACTCGGGAAGTCTGGCGCCCGTGTACACTCGCGGCACACATTCCCTTTCGTCCGGAGTAACTCGTGGCCACCTTCGAAGAAGTGCGGCGTTCGCTGGACTTGCCCTTGATCTGTGCACCGATGACCGGCGTTTCCGGCCCAGACCTTGTCACCGCCGCCTGCCTGGCGGGGATCGCAGGGTCGTTCCCGACCCGCAACTGCGAATCCTCGGAGCAACTCGAGGACTGGCTGACGCGCATCCAGGAGGCCCGCGCGAAGGCCCGCGACGGTGGGACGCGCGTCGGCCCGCTCTCGGCAAACATCATCATTCGCGGCAATAAGCGCATCGCTGAGGACATCGCAAGCGTCGTAAATCACGGTGTCGACTTCGTCATCACCAGTGTCGGGTCGCCGAAGGACGTCTGCGGGCCGTTGAACGACGCGGGCATTTGCGTGCTCGCCGACGTCGCTTCGATGCGGCACGCGGAACTGGCGCTCGAGGCCGGGGCCAGCGGGCTGGTGCTGTTGAGCGCAGGCGCCGGCGGGCACACCGGCTGGGCGAATGGGTTCGCGTTCGCGCGGGCCGTGCGCCGCACGTTCGACGGCCCGCTTGTTCTCGCGGGCGGCGTGAGCGACGGAGTCGCACTCTGGGCCGCCGAGGTCCTCGGCTACGACCTCGCGTACATGGGCAC
>JBDHWA010000083.1:0-8038 GCA_039809945.1 Dehalococcoidia bacterium
TTCGCGATGACCTGGACGGTCACCGTATCGCCAACGTTCGCCGTGTTGTTGGTGACGACGATGTCGCCGCACCCAGCCTGGGGCTGGAAGCCGATGGCCGGCGATGAGTCGATTCCTGAGCAGAGGAATGGCTGGTAATCGACAGGGTTGGAGGAGTTGACGGAGCCCTTCCACACGATGGAGTTCACTGCCACGAGGGGGGCGTCAGGACCGCCGTAGGCCGTCGGGATCTGGGCGGAATATCCGGGCTCACCTGAGGTTGCCAGGTCAGCCACTGTTGGAGTCACGGTCCCGAGCCAGTTGTTCTCCGCATTCACGCCGGCTGCGATGTTCGCTCGTGCTTCGATCTGGCTATACCAGTTACCACTGATGTTGTTGTTGTTAATCAGTACGCCGGTTGATCCCGAAGGGGTTGCATCATCGGTGCTGACCCTAAAGAGGATACCCATTGTCCAGTTGTTAGTGATGAAATTGTTCTGGATGTTGGTACCAGACACATTATCCACAAAATGGATACCAGTCCGGTTGAAGTCGATAGTGTTATTAAGGATTTGGCTCCCAGTTGAGTTCTCAATATAGAGCGCATTCCGAGCGCCAGTAACCTTCGAGTTGCGGAAGGTGTTGTTTGCGGCTCCGCTCGAGATATTAACACCCTGGTTGTTCAGCGTGCCGTTTGCGTTGTTCCAGTCGGCCACACTGTTGCCGTCGCGTGTGATGGTGAATCCGTCGACGACGACGTTCGTGGTTCCAAACAGCCACAGCGTGTTGGGGCTTGCATCACCCTTCGTGCCGACAATCACGGACTGGTCGATGCCAGCACCCTGGAGCGTGATGCCATTCTTGGCGCTTGTGATGGTGACATCTTCGTTGTAGGTGCCCGCGGCGACGTTCACCGTCCCGCCGGCACTGACCGTGTTGACGCCCTTCTGGATAGTCTTGAAGGGGCTGGAAGGCGACGCGCCGTCATAGAGGTCGTTGCCGGTCGCTGCGTTGACGTAGCAGGTCGTGGTGCACGGGATCGTCGGCTCAAAGTCGAAGACCTTAACGGCGAGGTCGGTGCCGAAGATGAAATTGTCGATGTTGTTGGTTTCGATCGGGCCCGGGTAGCCGCTGCGGAGGCCGAGGTGCGCGTCGGAGACCCGGATGCGGGCGTTCGGGTAGTCGGCGAGGATCTGGTTCCAGGTCTTGCCCGTTGAGCCCGGCAAAGCGTTCGGAGCCGGCCAGGTGGCGCCGGAGTAGTGCCAGAGAGCGGCGCCGCCGTTGATGGCGTCGAACGTCTGCCATGTGTTGGCCACGACTCCGGGAGGGGTGAAGATCAATCGCCGCTGCCAGGTGTCGCTGAGGTTGAAGTCGACGTTGAAGACGAGGTAGGCGGGGGCACTCGCTGTGTCGGTGCGCCCCGACCAACCGAGTTGAGTAATGCTCTCGAGTGGTGTGCCAGCGAACTGATAGGTCGCCAGGTTTGTGCGGCCGCCAGCGTTAATCGTGACTGCTGCGCTGCCGGTGCCGAGCGGCTGTCCGGCAGGGCCACTGACGAAGCTGCCGAGGACTCCGGGCGTGTTGTTGAAGGTGTCTGTGTTGTCATCGTAGAAGAGCCAGCCGCCACCGCCGGGAGCGGTGAGGTTCGCCGCCTGGACGACCGTCGTCACCGGGGCCGGGTCCGGCACGGTGGAGGACGAGAGGTTCAAGTTGTCGATGAGGAGTCCGTTCCCGCTGGTAGCCGGTGCGGCGACCTTGCCCGCCAGCATGAGCCACGAATCGACCGTGTGGGTATGCATGTCGGCAATCGATTCGGGATCGTAGCGGAAGTAGTCCTCCCAGCTGGTGCCGGTGTGAACCAGCACGCTGTCTACGTATGCCCGGACGACGTCGTTGGCAGGGCCATCCTTGAAGTCAATCACGAGCTTCAGATTGTGCCAATTGGTGTAGTCGAGGGTCGCGACCAGCGTGGACACGAAGTTCGCACAACCCGACGGGGAACACGGACCTGGCTGCTGAACGTCGGCGAAGTAGATGTCGAGTCCGGTGCTGCCGTTATCTTTTGCCTCAAGGAAGGCCATGCGTGCGCCGTCGCCGCGATCGGGCGAGAACCGCATCCAGAGGCCCGGTTGAGCGGCCCCTGTGAATGACTTGATATCCCAGGAGGCCTCGAAATGGTTCTGGCGAACGCCGCCCGAGTAACCGCCGTTTGTGGCGTGCGTCTCACCGGCTTCATTCGTCAGGGACTTGGAGAAGGTCTGGTCTCCGAACGACCCTGCAACGACGGCGTTAGACGCCCGGAGGGCGTGGTTCCCTCCGCCGAGGTCGACCACCGCCACGTCATAAGGGCCGGTCTTGCTCCAGCCGTCCTGGCCGTTGATGTTGCCGACGGAATAGCTGTCGAAGGTGATCGTGGTGCTGTCGGCCTTGGTGTCTTCGCGGGAGAGCATGAGGCTCCCGCTGACGCCAAAGACGACGGCGATGAGGGCGGCGAAGAGCAACCAGCTCCTGCGGCGCCGGGACTTCCCGTGCAATGCAAGCGTCATCTGCTTGTGTTCTCCAGGTAAAGGTGAGCCTCCCCATGGGGAGACGCAGTGCGAGGGCGCGCGCCGAGGCGGCACACCCGTGTCGTACGCGATGGGGACATCATCTCGTTGAGCGCGCCGCCGTAGCGGCAGTTTGCACCCGGCCACTCCTTCCCGGGTCGCTCGGAAGAAAATCAGGGCTTTCCCCAATAGGCGGCTCTGCAATCGGGGGTTCCATACTTGCCATGCGTCCGGCTCGAGAGAATCGGCGCGGCAAGGGTGCGCTCTGGTCCGTCTCCTTGCGACTCTCCCTGGCGGGGGGCTACCCGCCGGGGAAGATTCCTTCCATAAAGGTGTCCTTACCCCCGGGTGGGGATAGTGGCGCGTATGGTGACAGAGCGGTTAACACAGCGTCAACAGTTCGTTACAAACTCGACATTTGTTGTCGCGTTTGGCGTGGCACTGCGAAGCGAAGCGTAAGAAGGGTGTTGGTAAAGGGCCGCCCGGCGTGGTAAGGGGCGTCTCCTGGGCCTCTGCGGCGGCGCTGGTTCGAACGCGGGGGCAACGGGAAAGGCCGCCACGGGTGGTGACGGCCTTCGGTGGGTTTGCTGGTGGAGCTGAGGGGATTCGAACCCCTTACCTCAACACTGCCAGTGTTGCGCTCTCCCGATTGAGCTACAGCCCCAGGGTAACCCGTTGATGGTAGCAGGGGGCCGTTTTGCGGCCAAACTGCCTGCCGGGTTCGAATGAATGGCGCCGGTTGCCCCTACTTCCGGGTCCTCGGGTCCAGCGCGTCGCGCAGGCCGTCGCCGAGGAAGGTGAAGCAGAGCATGAGGGTGGCGACCATGATGGCGGGCCAGACGACCTGCCAGTTGTTGACGAAGAGGTTCGCATAACCGTCGCCCATGAGCGCGCCAAGGCTGGTGAACGGCGAGGGGACGCCGAGGCCGATGAAGCCGAGGGCGCCTTCGGCGAAGATGGCCAGCGGGATACCGAAGGTGACGGCAACGATGACGGTGCTGAGGGTGTTCGGCAGCATGTGGGCGCGAACGATTCGCCAGGGGCTCGCGCCAATGGAGCGGGCGGCGAGCACGTAGTCCTGTTCCTTAATCGAAAGCATCTGGCCGCGCACGAGGCGGGCGATGGTGACCCAGCTGACGAGCGAAATGGCGAGGATGGTGCCGAGGATCGCCGATGGGAAACCCGGTATCTGCGGGTCGCCGGTGCCAATGATGGGCCAATCGCGCCCGAAGAGGACCTGGCGCAGGAGGATGATGGCGAGCAGGTCAGGGAAGGCGTAGGCGAGGTCGGTGATCCACATGAGGATGGTATCGCTGACCTTGCCGCCGAGGGCGGCGCCCATGCCGATGGTGATGCCGACGAGAAGGACGACGATCTGGGTGCCGACGCCGATCTTGAGCGAGAAGAGGGTGCCGTAGAGGAGGCGGGCCCAGAGGTCGCGGCCGAGGTTATCGGTGCCGAGCCAGTATTCCTTCGTGGGGCCGTGGTTGACGACCTGGTACTGCTGCACCGTCGCGCCGTGGCGCTCCACCACGGGGACGAACTGCCCAACGATCGATACGGTGGTGATGACAATCAGGATGATGGCGGCGACAAACGCGAGGCGGTTGCGGATGAGCCGGCGGAGAGCCATCTCCCAGAGGCCCTGTTGCTTGTTGGAAAGCTGGTCCTTGGTGAAGTCGAACGGCTGCAGGATCGTGCTTGTGTCGGAAGTCATTGCTGGTGTCCTTACAGCCGGATTCGCGGGTCAGCGACGGCATAGAGGAGGTCAACGATGAGGTTCATGAGGGCAATGATGCCCGCATAAAAGAGCGTCACCCCCATGATCACGCCGTAATCACGGACGAGGACGGAGCCGACGAAGGCGTTGCCGAGGCCGGGGATCGCGAAGGCGTTTTCGATGATGAAGGAGCCGGTGATGAGGCCGGCGAAGATTGGCCCGAGGATGGTCAACACGGGGATGAGGGCGTTCTTCACGGCATGGCGAAGGATGACCGTGAACTCCTTGACGCCCTTGGCGCGGGCCGTGCGGATGTAGTCCTGGCGGAGGATGTCGAGCATCGAGGCGCGCGCGATGCGGGCGATGAAGGCCCCGGGGAGCATTCCCATCGCAACCGATGGCAGCACCATCTTCTTATAGTTCCACAACTCCCAGCCGAGGACGTCGAACCAGTCTAATTTGAGTGCAAAGAGGATCACGAGCAGGGGCGCCAGGATGAAGCTCGGTAAGGCAGCCCCGCTGGTTGCCATAAACACGCCGATATAGTCGCCGATGCCGTTCTGGTTGATGGCGGATATCGCGCCGAGGGTTACGCCGAGGGTGATGGCGAAGAGGAACGCGCAGATGCCCAGTTGCAGGGAGACCCCGAACTTCTCCTGGATGATGTCGCGCACGGGGCGCTCGTTCGAGGAGATGGAAATCCCGAGGTCGAGCCGGGCGGTGTTGGCCAGGAAGTGGCCGTATTGCTCAAGCAGGGAGCCGTTGAGGTTGTACTTCTCATTCAGGCGCTCGCGGGCAGCTTCGGACATCGGCTTATCGGTGTCGAAAGGGCCGCCTTCCACTGAGTGCATGAGGAAGAACGTGACGGTCGCCACTGCGAAGAGCAGCGGGATCATCAGGAGGACGCGCCGGATGGTGTACGCGATCATTGGGGGCTCCGCGGAAAGCGAGAAGGGGCATCCGAAGACACCCCTGTGGCAGAGAACACCGGAAGTGAAGCAGCGCCGGCACTGCCGGCGCTGCCCCTAACGTTTGTGACGTTACTTCTTGGTGGTCGTCCAGAGTTCGACAGAGGTGTCGCCAGGAACCTGCTTGTCGTCCGGCTTCTTGTTTTCGACCATGCCCTTGATGTAGGGCTTGACGACTGCATGGAAGCCGACCTGCCACATCGGAGCGATGCCGCAGACGTTTTCGACAATCAGCTTTTCCGCGTCGCGGTATTGCTGGCGGCGCTGCTCATCGTTCTGGTTGAACTTGGCCTTGGCGATGATGTCATCGATGGCCTTCATGGAGCAGCTCTGCTTGTTGATCGACCCGCCGGTCTCGAAGAGGCCGAGGATCCAGTTCTCCGGGTCCGGGTAGTCTTCGCCCCAGCCACCGAGCACAATCTGGAAGTCGCCGCTGTTGAACCGCGAGGAGCGGGTCTTCGAGTCGGTGTACTCCAGGTTGATGTCGATGTTGAGGTATTTCTTCCACTCAGACTGGAGGAACTCGCCGATAGCCTTGTTGCCGGCGGAGTCGGTCTGGAGGACGGTGAGCTTCGGGAAGCCGGCGCCGTTGTCGTAGCCAGCCTTCTTCAGGTTCTCCTTCGCCTTGGCCGGGTCGAACCCGATGGCGGCGTCGAAGGTACCCGCCTTGTTGCCGGAGCGGTCCGGCGGCATCCAGTTCGTCGAGACGATGTTGGCGCCGTTGAGGATGTTGTCGTTCAGGGTCTTGCGGTCCGTGGCCTGGGAGAGCGCGAGGCGCACTTCAAGCTTGGAGAGCGTCGGATCCTTCAGGTTGGGCTCGATGCCGGTGGTGCGGGTGGCTGCGTAGGAGACCAGCTCCTTCCCCAGGGTCGGGTCGGCCTTGACAGCCTTGAGCTGGGTGCTCGGGACGCCGGTGGCGTCGATTTCGCCTGCGCGATAGGCGTTCAGAGCCACCGCCGGGTCATCGATGTAGCGCATGACGATCTTCTCCACCTGGGCCTTCTGGCCGGCGGTGTACTGATCGTTCGGCACCACTTCCATCTTGTCCTTCTCGGTGTACGCCGAGACCTTGAAGGGGCCGTTGTACACGTTGTCCATCGGAGCCGGCCACTTGGCATCGACGGTGGCGAGCTTGTGCTTCGGCGCCGGGAACGTCGGCCAGAGGGCGAGCAGGATGGTGAAGGTTGGCTGCGGGTCGGTCAGCTTGAATTCGATGGTCGTCGCATCGACAGCCTTGACGCCCATGGCCTTCTGGAGGGCGGCCTTCTCTTCGGCGGTCTTCTTGCCGGCGTCGTAGTAATCCTGGCAGCCGACGATGGCGGTCAGGATGTACTGGTAGTGGCCAGCGTTGTCCGGGTTGCAGGTGCGCTGCACACCGAGCACGAAGTCGTTGGCGTCGAGTGGCTGGCCGTCAGACCACTTGAGGTCCTTCTTCAGCTTGACGGTGTAGGTCTTGCCATCCGCGGAGACGGTCGGCATGCCGTCGGCCATTGCCGGCTGAGGCTTGCTGTCCTTATCCAGGTGGTAGAGGCCGCGCCAGACCATGAAGAAGTGTTCGATGTCCTGGTTGAAGTCCGAGAAATGCGGATCCCAGCTTTCGAACTGGATGGTGCGGATGGTGATGGTGCCCGAAGGCTTGGCGACCGCGGTGGGCGCTGTGCCGCCCCCGCTCGTGGGTGAGGCAGTGGTGCCGCCGTCGCCACCGTTGTCATCGTCGTCATCGTCACCGCAGGCAGCGGTGAACGCGAGGATGGCGAAGATGGCAAAGATGCTGAGCAGCACATGCCACTTGGACTTGGTCATCGGTAGTGGTTCCCTCCTCTATTCGATTAACCGACCGGTAAGGTGCTGGCCGACAGGCTTAAAGTCAACAACTCTTTACGGCGCTGGCAGCCCGGAACGGACACGAAGTACTCCGCTGCACCTCCTGGGCCGGGCCAACGACGGCCGCGGCTGCTGCAAAGCATACGCCCTCCCGCCATCTATGGATGTCTTGAACATATCGATGCCTGCATCGCCGAACGCAACACGGCCTGCGATTTCGTATACGGTGGCTCTGTCCTGCCATAGTCTGGACGTTCAAGCGGGACTATCGCAGGGAGAGGGCGCGAACGTATGAATCGAGTGCTGGCCATCGTGAGCGTGCTGGGGCGAGACCAGAAAGGTGTCGTCGCCCGGATCAGCACGCACATCGCCGAGCAGAACATCAACATCGAGGACATCGAGCAGCGCGTCGTCCGCGGGCAGTTCCTCATGGATATGCTCGTCGACATCACTGACGCCACCGTTTCGCTGGACGAACTGATCACCGGCCTCCTGGCGATTGGGCAGGAGATCGGGATGGAGATTCGCGTGACCCTGCACGGTGAGCGTGAGCGCCGCCGCGTGGCGGTGCTCGTGAGCAAGGAATCCCATTGCCTCGAACAGCTCATTGCCGATTCGCGGGCCGGGCTGCTCCATGGCGACCTTGTAACCGTCCTTGGCAACCACGAGACGCTGCGGCCCATCGCTGAGGGCGCCGGTATCCCGTTCGCGTGGTTTCCAAGCGAAGATAAGGCCGCGCACGAGGCCTTTATCCTCGAACAGCTCGAGGCTGCGCGCGCTGATGTTGTGGTCCTTGCCCGCTACATGCAGATCCTGACAGGCACGCTCTGCCAGCCGTTCGCCGGGCGAATCATTAACATCCATCCCTCGCTCCTCCCGTACTTCCCGGGGGCGAACCCCTACCGGCGGGCATGGGAAGACGGTGTTCGCGTGACCGGCTGCACAGCGCACTTCGTCACGGAAGAACTGGACGCGGGGCCGATCATCCTCCAGGACGTCTT
>JBDHWA010000084.1:0-7936 GCA_039809945.1 Dehalococcoidia bacterium
GTGTCACGGGCATCGAGCACGCCCTTCAGCTTCCCTGCCGAGACACTGACATCGTCACTGTCGATGGCAAACTGGAGCTTCAGCATTCCCGGGTTCGCGGTGTCCTGGACCGCATTGATCGTGCGCGCGGCCGTGCCTACCACAAGTTCGTGCGCTCCGAGATACACGGTCTGCGAACCGCTATCGTCTTCGGCGTAGCTGATATTCCCAAGCTTCGCGAGGTCATCGAGCAGCAGGTCGCGGCGGTCCCGCAGGTCGTTCGCCATGTCGCCGTTCAGTTCCACCTGCTGGACCTGGAGGTTCAGGCTGGCGAGTTCCGCTGCCTTCGCGTTGATCTCGTCGGCGATGCCCGCAACGGTCTGGTTCAGGTCGACCCGTTGTTGGGTCAGTTCGGAATGCGCCGCTCGGACGCGCGTGGTGAACGTGGTAGTCGCGTGGATGAGGGCGACACGGGCCGGCGAGGACTCCGGTTCGTTCGTGACGTCGTGCCAGGCGGCCCAGAGCTTCCCGAGCAGGGCCGACAGCCCGTCATCCGAGGGGTCGTTGAAGACCACCTCGGCGTTCTCGATCGGCGTCGAAAGGGCCTGGTACTGGGCCTGGCTCGACATGCTCTGGCGGGCCTGGAAGTCCATGAAGATGTCGCGAACGCGGTTCACGTCCTTGGCATCGACGCCAAAGCCGGGGCGGCCAAGCAGGTTGTCCCGGGAGAAATGGTCCGAGCCGTCGAGCCCAACCGGGCGCAACAGCACGCGCTGACGCGAATACCCCGGCGACTGCGCATTGGCGATGTTGTGGGAAGCAACGTCGACTGCCAGCTGGTGCGCACGCAGAGCCTTGACGGCGGTGTCGAGACCAATGGAAAGACCCACAACTGGCTCCTATGCGCTGCGCGAGACGGTGCCGCGGTTGGCGCCCGCCTGGCGGCGGCCATCGCTGCCATAACCCGGGGCCACCATGCCGCCAAGCAGGTTGGCCCACCGGTCTCGCAGCTTCATCGCGTTCAGCAGGAGCCGCGCATTCTGCTCCTGGGCGTCGCGAAGCGCCTGGGCCCGTGACGCGAGGTTCAGCCGGGCCGCGGCAAAACCGCCGATGCCCAGATCGTCGGCAAGCGGGGTCAGTTCTTGGAGTGTCAGGGCATCGGCGCCAGAACTTCTTAGGAGATTCAGACGATCGGCCTCGAACGCTTCAATCCTCGCTGCAGCGGACTGCATCCGCTCACTAACGCTGGCGACCACGGGAAAATCGGACTCCACCAGCGCCGCCTGCTCCTCCATCGCGAGTTCGAGCAGCTCCGCGAGTTCCCGCTCCTCAGCGAGAAGGATGTCGAGGACGCGGCCGAGCACCGCAGCGGATACGTCCACGGCTAACTCCCCAGGCCGTTCGCGATCAGACGCTCGGCGATCTCGCGCGCGTTCGAGCTGTACGTGCCGTTCGCGATGGCCGCTTTCAGGGCAGCGACCCGTTCGGCGCGAACGTCGCTCGACTGGCGGACGGCCTGCGAAGCCTCGGCAACGATGCGTCCGCGGTTCGAAAGGTTGATGACATCCTGCTTCCCGCGCGCCTTCAGGGCGGCCTGGGATTCGGCCGCGCTGCCAGCGCCGGCTGCGCCTGCCGCGCCCGCGGGGTTCATGCTCGCTCCGGAAAGGTTCAGGCCATCGATGCGTGCCATGCCGGGTGCTCCTACTGAGTAATCTTCGTCGCCAGGGCGAGCATTTCGTCGCCGACGGAGAACGTCTTCGCACAGGCGGTGTAGGCGCGCTGGGCGATGAGCATGTTTGTGAACTCCTCCGCTACATCCACATTGGAGTCTTCAAGGGCGCCCGCTCGCAATGGGGCGAAACCCTCAGTTCCAGCCGTGCCCACCGTGATCTCCCCGGTGTTCGCGGTCTCACCGTAGAAGCCGTCACCGAGCGTTTCGAGACCCTGCGGGTTACGGAACTTCACAAGGGTCAGCTGGCCGATGTCCTCGCGCTCGCCGGATTCGTTGACCGCGCTGATGTTCCCGAACTGGTCGACGGCGGGCTGGGTCCAGCCTTCGGGCATTGCAATCGGCGGCGAAAGGTGGCGGCCCCGGAAAGCCAGGATGTTCCCTTCCACGTCGGCCTGGAGTCCGCCGAACCGCGTGTACACCTCGCGGCCATCGAAGTCCTGCACCCGGACGAAGGCGTCATCCTGCAACGCGAAATGAAGCGGGTTCTCGGTCAGTTCGAGCGCACCCTGCGAGAACACGAGGTCCCGCGTCGTCTCCGCGACACCGAGGCGTCCGCCATCGGGGTCGACCTGGGGCGCGGGGAGACCTTCGTGCACTGGCCGGAACTTCTTGTAGGCGTAGCTGTTGACGTTGGCGATGTTGTGGCCAACGACGTCGAGGACGTTCTGGTTGTGGATCATGCCGCTTGCGGACGCGCCGAGAATGGTAGGCACTGGTTACAACCTCCCCAGTTCGCCCGCGGCCTGGTCCAGCGTGCCATCAAGCCGCGCGAGGACGGCCTGGTTCGCCTGGTAGGTGCGCTGAACCGCGAGCAGGCTCGTCATCTCCTCAACAAGGTTCGAGTTCGAGCCTTCGAGGAAGCCCTGGCGGAGTCCCGGCCCGCCGACTGGCGCTTCGCCCTGTCCCGTCGCTGTGAAGTAGGCCTCGCCCGCACGGGTGAGCTGGTTCGGCGTGTAATCGACCACCGCGATGCGGGCGATTTCGCCGCCCTCGTGGTCGAGGATGCGCCCATCAGCACTGATTCCCACCGCCTGCTGCGGGAGGTTGATGTGCTGGCCGTTTTCGTCCAGCACGTAGTAACCGTGGCTGGTCACGAGGTCGCCGGCGGCATCCCGGCCAAAGCGGCCGTCACGTGTCGCGTACACCGCGCCGTCAGGGCCTTCCACCTGGAAGAAGCCGTTGGTCAGCGCCATATCCAGCTCGTTTCCGGTCTCCCGGAGGACACCCGCACCGAAGTCCGTCGCGAACTCGGCAACGAAGGTCCCGGTGCCGATCTGCCCCACCACCTGCTGGATGCGGGCCGACAACGGCGCGGGCACCGGCGCCTGCTGCGAAAGCAACACGTCGGCGAACGGCTCGCGGGTGGCGAACTCCCGCTTGAACCCGGCGGTGTTCGCGTTCGAGATGTTGTTCGCGAGCACGTCCTGGTAGCGCCAGGCCGATTCCATCGCGGTGAACGCGCTGTAGAGCCCCTTGATCATGCCAGTGACCTCCGGCCGCGCCAGTAGCGCAGGAATAGCAGCGAAACGCCGGCAACAGCGCCGGTCACCATCAACGTCCGGCCGGCCCGCTCGCGCAGGGTCGGCGGCGCTTTCTCGCCGGTGTCTGGCAGGGCGCCGGGCCGGATATCGCCGCCGGCCTGGGACTTTCCGTCATCGCCGATCACCGTGAATCGCCCGGCGATGGAAACGTCGGCCGGCAGCTGTCCCTCGGGGGCGCCAGCTTTGCGCGCGGCGATGACGAACGTGTTGTAGTCATAGCTCGCGAGGTTTTCGAGCTTCACATCCATCGAGCCGATGCCCGAGCTGTTCGGCTCGAGCTTACCGACGAAGAGTGGCTTCCCCGGACCGAGCAGCCAGCCTTCGTAGGTGTAGCCATCGGCCGGCTTCAGGTTCTTCACATCGGTGTGGGCGTAGGCCTCGGCGAAACTGAACTCGAGCACGCCTTCGGCGTCTTTCGGCCCGAAGTTCGAGATGCCCTCCAGGTAGGTCAGCTTCACCAGTTGCGGCACGCCGTTCGCGCTCGCCTGGCCGGCGGTGCCAGCCACGACGGCAAGAGCCGCTACGACCGCCGCGAGTCCGCCAAGCAGCGCCTGCCGGATCAACTCGCGATCCCCTGGCGGCGAAGCAACAGCCGGATCTCGTCCTCGCTCTTGCGCAGGCGGCGAGCCAGCGCCGTCACGTCGATGGCGCCGTTGTTCCGGGCGACGAGGCTCGCCAGGTCACTGCGGGTGGCAGCCTGGGCCGGGGTTACCACGGTGCTGGCCTGCTGCGCATACGCGGCGCGGGCTGCGCCCTGGTTCGTCACCGTCGCGGGGCCGGGCATGCGGTGTACGCGCGTCGACGGCTGGCGGCGCGCCTTCGGAGCGCGGGACTTGAGGTCCTGCAACTGGGTGTACAGGTAGAAGATCGCCCCCAGGCAGACGAGCTGGGAGATGGCGAGCAGCGCGATCGCATCGTTCATGGCAGGACCCTCCTCAGGCCGTTCGCTCGCGGGCGAGGCGGGCGCGCAGCCGGCTCAGAGCGCGGCCATGGAGCTGGCATACACGCGATTCGGAGATTTCGAGGATCTGGGCGATTTCTTTCATCGTCATTTCGTCGCGGTAGTAGAGGCTGACGATGAGCCACTCCCGCTCCGGCAACTGCTTCACCGAGGCCGTGAGCGCGTCGATGAGCTGGCGCTTCTCCAGGCGCTGCGTGAAGTCCTCTTCGTTCGGGTCCGCCGGGAGTTCCGTCGGCGCCGATCCGTCGTCGTTGTTGTCGCGGTCGAGCAGGCCGTCGAGAGAAACGGTCACCCAGCTGCAGTCGATGAGCGTCTGGTTGTACTGCTCCAGGGTCTGCCCCATGGCCGCGGCAACCTCTTCGTCTGTTGGCTCGCGGTCGTGCTCCGCCGTGAAGCTCAGGTGGATCTGTTCGAGCTTCTTGGCCTTCTGGCGAACCGAGCGCGGGAGCCGGTCGAGCGACCGGAGGGCATCGATAATCGCGCCTCTGATGCGGCTGATGGCGTAGGTTTCGAACTTGACGCCCTTGCTCCCGTCATACCGGTCGAGCGCCTCGATGAGTCCGATCGTGCCGTAGCTGAGAATGTCCTCGTAGTCGAGGATCGCGGGCAGGCCGATGGCCAGCCGCCCCACGACGTACTTCACCAGCGGCGCATACTGCTGGATCGCCGCATCACGTTCGGATGCGTAATTGCCTGCGCGAAGTTCACTGGCCACGGCCATGGACCCACCCCTTCACCTGGTTATTCATCAGAATCAGCACCCAACTGTTCCTCTTGCGCTGGCGGTTGCGGAGCAGGCGCCGGCGTCAGGAGGAGCACCGCTTCGGCCCCGAATCCCAGGGCGGCGACGATGACGAAGAAGAAGACCGAACGCAGGAGCGCGAAGTCGAACGCCGCGCCGCTGCGCACGCCGAGCCAGATGCTCAGCAACGACACTCCCGCCGCTACGTACACCCCGTATCGGGCGACCGTGTACGGCCGCAGGCTGGTCACAACTGACCTCGGCGGCGCATTTCGAGCTGCCGGCGCATGAGGTAGCGGGCGATGATGTCGCGGTTGCCGCGGCTGATATCGGTGAACTCGCAGTGCAGGCGGCGGTTCCGGTTGCCGGGCGAAGGTTCGCGCACAAAGGCAACTCGCAGCCGCGCCTGCACCTCGCCAGCTTCGGGCAGCAGGGCCACCAGGCCGAGCCGTTCGCCGGGCTGCGCGAAGCCACGCGTGCTGATGCAGCAGCCACCTTCGCTCAGGTCTACGATCGTGCCGTCGAGGGGCTGTTCGTCCACGTCCTCAGGCGAAACCACGACCCTGTAGAGCGAGCTCGGCCGGATGGCTGCAGGGAGACGGAAGTTACGCCGCCGCTCGGTGCTTTCGATAGCGCCGGGAAGACGAAGGAACTCGTACATCCCGTCTTCGCTGTGCCCTTCGACTTCGGTGACGAACATCCAGCGCTTCTGCTGGTGAACGTAGTGCGCGTGAACCAGCGTCCCGGCCACAAACGGCCGTGGCCGGAGGCCGCGCATCGGCACCAGGATCGCGATCCGGGTGGCATCGATGTCTTCAACGCGGGTCACATGGCTTTCACCCTCGCCGCCTGTCGAGACATCGAGACGCAGTGTGATCCCTGGAAGCAGACCCTGAGTCATGAAGGGATTCTTACGCCGTAACGGCAAGCCGCCCATCGGTCGTCTCCCGTGTACTCGTAGTGAAGACCCCTGATGCGAGGGTGAAGGGGTCGGCGACAGTGATGCCAGTCGCGATGTCCCTTCCTGAGGATAGGAAAGCGATGCCGAGCTGTGACTCCACCGCCAGGGAGATGGCTGGCGTCAACTCGGTGGCAAGATCCCCACCGGTGATGACGACCCCCGCGCAGGTCGCAGGGTCGAACTCCGCGAGGGCCACGGCTGTCGCCCCCGCGCTCCAGTGCGCCGGCACGGCGAGGTAGACGAAGTGCTCCACGCCCGGCATCGGCGGCGGACTCCAGCGGCCCGCCGGCACATCGACGAAGACGCACGCGCCCTTCGGTGCGCGCGTGACAGCCCGGATCACATCCTGCGGACCAAAGGCGTCGAACACCGGCAGACCAAGGGCTTCGCCATAGGCATGGAGTTGCGCGCGGCCACCCGCATGGGCGCTGTCTGCCGCGACGAGGATCGCGTCTCTGCCGGAGTCAGCGCAGTCGAGGGCCATGCGCATCAAGGCGGTCGTCCGGCCCGAACCCTCGGCGCCCTGGATGGTGACGATGGCTGTTCGGCCGTCGGACGGGTAGGCGAGGTGGGCGCTCGCCAGGTACTCGCGAAGCGCGTCCTCAGCGGTTGCGCCCGCGGCAGCGTGACGGGCCACGAGGTGCGCGGCATTGCGGCTCAGCCCGGCGGTCACGAGTTCCCCCGCCACGCCGCGCTCGGGCCGTTCGAGGGCTCGTGGCATCGCGGCTGCAGGCTCTGCCGGGCGAGGCAACGGCGCCGGTTCGGCGGGTGCTGAGCGGGTCACGATGCGCGGGCGCGGACTCCACTGGACCGGCGGCGGAGGCGGCACAACCGGAGCGTCGAACGGACCGATGGTGTCCTCCGAGTGGAGGGCGTCGTCGAACTCCTCAACGTCGAACCGCGCGGGGGTGGGCGCCGCCGGCACGAATCCTTCGAGCCAGTCTGGTGTGGACGACTCGACGTTGCTGGCGGTGCGGTCCAGTTCGTCGAATGCGCGAGCGTAGGCGTCATCCCGCGCAGCAAGGTCTTCGAGGTCGCCAACGGTGAGCGGCGCCGGGCCGCTCGTCTCCACACGAGCGAGTGCGCCTTCGGTCATGAGCCGCTGGAGTTCCAGCGGAAGCGACTGCTCGCCACCGCCCGGTGCGGCCAGGACCTCGATGAGCGGGTCTGCGCCATCGCGAAGGAGCGACCGCGTCTGCACGATAACCGCGTCGGGGCCGAGTTCCCTGCGAACTCGGGCGAAGATGCGCGTCATGTCGTTACCGATGAATCGCTTCGTTTCCAACGTTCACCTCGATGTTGCCCACGGCTTCAACCTGGGTCTGGGGAGTGACTTCCGCGAAGGAAAGGACGATGACGTTCGGGAGCCGCCGTTCGAGCATGCGGCGCAGCGCCAGGCGGATACGAGACGAGCAGAGAATGACCGGGTCGCGGCCGGTGGCCGCCAGTTTCTCGACTTCCGTGCTCACAACACCGAGGAGACGCTGCATCGCCCATGGCGCCATCGCCACCTGGTTGCCCCGTTCGCCCTGCTGGATGGACTGCGCGATCTCGTCTTCCGTCCGTGCGCCGACGGTGATGACGTGGAGCGTCCCGTCCGGAGCGTACTGGCGGCTGATCTGGCGTGCGAGGGAAGCTCGCGAGTACTCGGTCAGGAGGTCGATATCGCGGGACACCCGGCCCTGCGTCGCAAGCGTCTCGCAGATGGTGACGAGGTCCCGGATGGATACGCGCTCGCTCAGCAAGTTCTGGAGGACCTCCTGCACTTCGCCGACCGTGAGGGTCGCCGGCACCAGGTCTTCGACGAGCGCCGGGTATTCGCCGCGCAGGTTTTCGAGTAGGTTCTGGGCGTCCTGGCGGCTCAGCAGGTCGGGCGCGAACCGCTTCACCAGTTCGGTCAGGTGCGTCGCGAGCACTGACTCCGCATCGACGACGGTGTAGCCGAGCAGTTCGGCGCGCTCCTTGTAGGCCGGGGTAATCCACTTCGCAGGCAGGCCGAACGCCGGCTCCTGGGTTTCGA
>JBDHWA010000085.1:0-7890 GCA_039809945.1 Dehalococcoidia bacterium
CTCCCCGGCGCACAAACGTTCGCCTGCCCTTAGAATGGCGTATCCACAGGGGAGCCGCGCCGCGTGTCCACGCCCATCCGCCTCCAGTACCTCGAACTGAAGCAGCGCTACCCCGATACCATCCTCTTCTTCCGCCTCGGCGACTTCTACGAGACCTTCGATGACGACGCAAAGCTCGTCGCCGGCGAACTCCAGATCACGCTGACCTCGAAGCCGATGGGCAAGGACCTGCGCGTTCCGCTCGCCGGGGTGCCCTACCACAGCATCGACGGGCATGTCGCGAAGCTCGTGGGCCGGGGCTACCGCGTGGCCATCTGCGAACAGATGGCGGACCCGGCGGAGGTCAAGGGCCTCGTCCCCCGTGACGTCGTGCGCGTGGTCACCGCCGGCACGGTCACCGCCGATGCGTCGCTCGACGCCGGCGCCCCGAATTATCTCGGCGCTATCGCCGTGCGCGGGAACGACACGGCGCTCGCCCTGGCCGACATCACGACCGGCGAAGTGCGCCTCGCCGCCGGGCCCGAAGCCAGCCTCGAACTCGTCCGCAGCGCGCCTTCGGAACTGCTGGTTGAGGATATGAACGACGCCGCTGCGGGTTCGAACACCGTCATCCGCCCGCAACTAAGCGACCTCGCGGCGAGCGCGGAGCTGGCGCGCCAGTTCGGCGAACATGCCCACGAGTCGATCGTGGCGAACCGCGCTGAGGCAGCCGCCCTGGCCCACCTGCTCGTCTACCTGCGGGAGACCTACGCGGCGGCGCTGGGCGCGCTCCAACGCGTCCGGCGGGTGGCCGAAGCGGGCGTGATGGCGGTCGACCAGCGAACGCTGCGCAACCTCGATGTCCTGCCCCAGCCGGGCCACCAGTCGTCGCTCTTCCAGGTGCTGAACCGTGCGAAGACGGCGATGGGCGCGCGGCTCCTGCGGCAGTGGCTTACCCACCCCCTGCGCGAAGTCGAGCAGCTCAATGGCCGCCTTGACGCCATCGAGTGGGCGGTCGGCCACCCGATCGAACGGGAGCGCTGCCAGCTCGTGCTGGGCGGGCTGCCCGACATCGGCCGGATTCTCGGCAAGGTGGGCGCTCGCAGCGCGAACCCGCGTGACCTCGCTGCGCTACGCCAGGGACTTCGCGCCGCGCTCGACCTCGGCGCAAGGCTGCCGCAGGCGGACGTGCCGGCACTGCTGCGCGAGGCGTTGCGAGGCCTCGCCGGCGCGGTGGAGTCGCTCGTGACGCTCGATGCGGCCCTCGACGACGACCCGCCCCAGGCCTTCGACGAAGGCGGTGTCATCCGGCCCGGGTTCAGTCCGGAGATCGACTCCCTGCGGTCGCTGACCCGCGACGCCCGCGGCTTCCTCCTCGGGCTCGAACGGCTGGAGCGTGAGCGCACGGGGATCAAGACGCTCAAGGTCGGCCACAACAAGGTCTTCGGCTACTACCTCGAAGTTTCGAGCGCCAACGCCGGCCTGGTCCCGGAGCACTACCAGCGCCGCCAGACGCTCGTCGGCGCAGAGCGGTACGTGACCGAAGAACTGAAGGAGCACGAGTCACGGCTGGTCGGCGCGCGCGATCGGCTGGTCGAACTCGAACGGCAGGCGTTCGGCCAACTGGTGGAATCGCTCGCCGCCGAACTTGGCGCGCTCCAGCCCGTTGCCGAAGCGGTGGCGCTGATCGACCTCGCGCTCGCTCTCGGCGAGGTGGCGAGCGAGCGCGGGTACGTGCGGCCCTCGTTCGATGGCGGCGAACTGCGCATCGTTGGCGGCCGGCACCCGGTGGTCGAGGCAGCGGTTGGCCCGGGGGCGTTCGTCCCGAATGACTGCGTCCTCGACGAGGCCTGCCAGGTCATCGTACTCACCGGCCCGAACATGAGCGGGAAGTCGACCTTCCTCCGCCAGGTGGCGCTGATCGCCCTGATGGCCCAGGCCGGGTGCTTCGTGCCAGCCGCCGAGGCGCGGCTCCCCCTCTTCGACCGCATCTTCAGCCGGATCGGGGCGCAGGATGACCTCGCTGCCGGCCAGTCGACGTTCATGGTCGAAATGGTCGAGACGGCCACTATCCTCCATCACGCGACACCCGAGTCGCTGGTCATCCTCGACGAAGTGGGCCGGGGCACGAGCACGTTCGACGGTATGGCGATCGCCCGGGCCGTCCTCGAGTTCCTTCACAACCGGCGCGAGGTGGCTGCGCGGACGCTGTTCGCGACCCACTACCACGAACTGACCACGCTCGCCGAGGTGCTCCCGCGGCTCCAGAACCTGCACGTCGGCGTCCACGAGGAGGGCACGGAGGTGGTCTTCGAGCACCGCATCCTGCCCGGCCCCGGCGACAAGAGCTACGGCATCCACGTCGCCCGCCTGGCAGGCTTGCCGAGCGCCGTGGTGACGCGCGCCGAGCACCTGCTCTCGGAATTCGAATCCGAGCGCCCCGGCGGCATCCCGGCGGTTACGCCTGTAGCGCCGGTCGTGCAGCCGTCGCTCTTCGGAGGGCCTTCGGCGGTGGAGAGCGAGCTGGCGAGGATGGACATCGACGGCCTCACACCGATCGAAGCAATCCAGAAGCTGTACGAACTCCGGGCTGCTGTGCGGAGCGGGCTCGAAGGTCCCCGCAAGTGACGGCAGCCGTGCGCGGCGCGATCCGCGTCCTCGCGCCAGAGGTCGCGGCGCGGATAGCGGCCGGCGAGGTCGTCGAACGCCCGGTCTCGGTCGTGCGCGAACTGCTCGACAACGCAATCGACGCAGGGGCCACGCGTATCTCCCTCGAGATCCAGGACGGCGGCCTGACGCTCATCAAGGTCAGCGATGACGGCCGGGGGATTGAGCCGGAGGAGTTGGAACTCGCGTTTGAGCGCCACGCGACGTCGAAGATTGCCGCGCTGGATGACCTCGGGCACGTGCACACGCTGGGCTTCCGAGGCGAAGCGCTGCCGTCGATCGCCGCTGCTGCGGACCTCGAGGTCGTCTCCCGTGTCGAGTCCGAGCCGGTCGGCGTGCTCGCGGTGCTGGTCGAAGGGAAAGTCGTCCGGCGGCAGGCGAAGCCATCGCCGCGCGGCACGACGATTGCCGTCCGGGAACTGTTTGCGCGAGTGCCTGCGCGCCGCAAGTTCCTCGGGTCGGCCGGCGCTGAAGCGCGACAGGTTGTGACGCTCGCGTCGCATTACGCCCTCGCCTATCCCGGCATCGCCTTTCACGTTGTGTCTGGCGGCCGGCGCGCCCTGGTCACCAGCGGCGATGGCGACATGCGCCATGCGTTCGCCGCCATCTACGGCGCAGAGATGGGCGCGGCCATGTTGGACGTCGATTTCGAAGACGAAGCCGCCGGCGTCAGGGGCCTCTGCGGGCCATCGAGTGTGCATCGTGGCAACAGGGCCGCGATCTCGTTCTTCGTCAACGGGCGCTGGGTGCAGAGCCGCCCGCTGACTTTCGCGCTCATCGACGCATACCAGTCTCAACTGCCCATTGGACGGCACCCCGTGGCGGCGCTGCATATCGCACTCCCCGACGAGGCGGTCGATGTGAACGTCCACCCGGCGAAGGCGGAGGTGCGCTTCCGGGATGAGCGCGCGGTTGGCCGGGCGGTGCGGCGGGCAGTATCCGCCGCGCTCGAGGCCAGCCGGGTCGTCGCGTGGGAGCAGCCCCGCCCGGCGGCAGCGGTGCTGACCCGGCCGCTGCACGAACCGGTCCCCGAGGCGCTTCGCGGGCCAGAGCCGGTGCAGGCGGCGATGAACCTCACTCGCGCGCCGGTCGAGCAGCCCACCGGAACGATGAAGCAGCGAGCCGTCCTGCCGATGCTGCGCGTGGTGGGCCAGCTCAACGCGACCTACGTGATTTGCGAAGGCCCCGACGGGATGTACCTGCTGGACCAGCACGCGGCCCACGAACGCGTGGTCTACGACCGGCTGATCTCGGCGCCGGTCTCCGGCGAGCGGAGCACGCAACCGCTGCTCGAACCACTGGTGCTCGAACTCGAACCGGCCGCCGCCGCGACCCTCGAGGAACACCGCGAATCGCTGGCCCGCCTCGGCCTCGAAACGGAGCCCTTCGGCGATAACGCGGCGCTGATCCGCTCCGCGCCGGCGGGCCTCGGCGCCCGCGACCTCGCCGCCGAAGTGCGCGCACTCCTCCAGAAACTCGAATCGGAGCAGCGAGTCGATGACCCCTTCGGCAAGGCCGCTGCGACGGTCGCCTGCCATGCCAGCGTGCGCGCGGGGATGTTGCTTTCGATGGAGGAGATGCGGCGGCTCGTGGAAGACCTTGAGCGCACGGCCTCGCCGCGAACCTGCCCGCACGGGCGGCCAACCCTCGTGCACCTGGGGACGGACGCCATCGAGCGCCAGTTCGGCCGGCGGTAGGCTAGAGCGGCTTAGACATAACGATGAAGTGGGCCGGGGACTTGAGTTCGTGGAGCACATGCTCCGGCCAATCCGCGCGGGCCGTGACTTCGTACCCGAACTTCCGGTAGAAATCGGGCAATTCGGTGCGCGGGCTGGCAACTTCGAGGTCCATCACCGTGCAGCCGTGGTCACGGGCGAACCGTTCTGCGGCCTCGATCAGCGCCCTGCCGAGGCCGGTTCCCTGGGTGGCCGGGGAGACCGAGAGCATGCCGAAGTGGCCCCGGCCACCGGAAACGGAGACCCGAACCGACCCGATGACGGAGCCATCAGCCGCCCTCGTGACGAGGAACGTCTCTTCGGCGAGAAGCGCAGCGATCTCGGCTTCGTTCGTGCGGTCGCCGACCTTGAAGAAGTCCTCGACGCGGTAGGCCGCGTTGACCACGGCGGTAATCGCCCCGGCGTCAGCGGTAGTCGCGGGGACGATTTCGAACGTCAAACCGGTTTCACCATTTCGCAGTAGTGATGCGGCGCGAGGAACTCCCAGTGGCCCGCGGGGTACTCCCGTTCCCTGATGACGCGGTATCCCTGCCGTTCGTAGTACTCGACGAGGCCGTACTCGCGGACCGTGCCCAGCGCCACCGCAGAGAACCCTTCCTCGCGAGCGATGGACTCCGCTTTCGCCACCAGCATCCGGCCAAGGCCCCCGCCCATCTGCTCCGGGCTCACCCCTGCGAGGCCGAAGTAGAGTGCGCCCTGCCACGGGTGCTGCTCTCCGAACCCATCGTCGCCCTGCTCAATGTGGTCATCCGCAGGCGAGATCATCGCGGTGGCGATCAGTGTCCCGTGCTCTTCCACGGCCAGGATCCGGCTCCGGGCGCTGGCCTCGTCGAGGTATCCCTCGTGTGACGTGCGCGGACCCGCGACAAACGCCCCATAGCGATCGAACGCGCGATTCACGAGGTCGGCTGCAGCAGCCGTATCGGCCTCATGAACCGGAAGAATGCGAAGAGTAACGTTGGCGGAAACGCTCACCATGGCCGTTCCGAGCGTAGCAGACGCTCAGTTCGCCGTCCGCAATCAAGCGCACACTCAGGCGCGGGCGTCGAGCCTTCGGCCAACGTGCGGGTCGAGCGGCGGAAGCGCCTCTTTCTCCATTTCGGACTGCACCCGGACGGCCTTCGCGGCCGCGGTGAATGCGATGCGGCCCTGGATACCTTCGACCGGGTCGACGGGGACGGTGGTCGGCGCCAGTGCGCTGAGGAGGTTCATGCCGTCATCGTCGCGCCCGCTGCACTGCATAACAAGTGCGCTTGCGTGACAGCCTGGTGGAAGTAGAAGGCCCGTTAGCCGCCGGACGGCGAACCTTCGCGCGGGTGGGTGGCGTTGTGCTGCCGGATGGCGCTGAGGACCGCCTGTCCGGCCTGCTCCATCAACTCGCGGTTGTGCTCGTGGACGAAGTCGGCGGAACGCTGGACCGGTTCGAGAAGGCCCTGGGCGCGAGGAATGACGTACCGGGCCATCATTTCGTAGCTGCGGTACTGCGCCTCGCGCGATGCCCAGTCGTGGGCGAACCCGATGAGCGTGCCGAATCCGCCGGAGAGTTCCTGGAGCCGCTTGATACCGGTGAGGACGTCCTCCGGGCTGCCGATGAGCGAACCGTCGGCGTTGGCCATGCGCGTGGCTGCGGCGCGGGCGTCAGTGAACGGCTCGGCGCCCTGCCGGCCGAGGATGTGGATGTTGTATTCGTTCTGCCAGCGCTGGAGGCCGTCTGCGATCTCCGCGATGGCCTGATCCCGCGTTGGGGCAACGTGCCAGTTCGCGTTGATACGCCACTTCGAGCGGTCCATGACGTTGCCGTGTTCGGCGGCGTAGGTTTCGCCGAAGCTCCACTGGGTGGAGAGCGCGGCCAGCCCTTCCGAACTGGTGCTGGCGAGTGAGATGACACCGACGCCGTACTTGCCCGCGGCCTTCATCCCCGCCGGGCTGATCGTGGAGGCGCAGACGATCGGCATGTCTTCTTGCAGCGGCTTGATCTGGAGTTGGGCGTCGACGAGGTCAAACCACTCGCTGTGGTAGGAGAAGGGACGGTCCTCGCGAAGCAGGCGGATGATGATGCCGAGGGACTCGTCCATCCGGTCGCGCTGCACAGCCGGATCGATGCCGAGCGTTCGGGCATCGGACGGGAGCGCCCCCGGACCGACGCCGAGCATCGCCCGCCCGCGCGTCAGGTGGTCGAGTTGGACGATGCGCTGGGCGACGTTGAACGGGTGGTGGTACGGCAGCGAAACGACACCGGTTCCAAGCATGATCCGGCTTGTTCGTTCGCCGGCCGCCGCGAGGAACATCTCCGGCGAGGCGATGGTTTCCCAGCCGCCGGAGTGGTGTTCGCCGCACCAGAACTCGTCGTAGCCGAGCCGGTCGAGGTGTTCGACGAGTTCGATGTCGCGCCGGATCTGGAGGGTCGGGTGCTCGCCGATGGGGTGGTGGGGCGCGAGGAACGCGCCGAATCGAAGCCTTGGCATGGGCTGTCCTTCGTGCTTGCTGTGCCCGGGGCCGGGCCGCGGAGGCGCATTCTCCCACGCGCCGTCGCGGCCGTCAGCCGTGGAAGGTTCAGCGCCCTTTGAACACCGGCTCGCGCTTTTCGAGGAATGATTGGCGGCCCTCGGCGGCGTCTTCGGTGGCGTGCGTATACCCCTGCAGGAACTGTTCGAGTTCGATCTGCTCGTCGAGGCCGCGGCTCATCCCTTCCTGGGTGAGGCGTTTCATCAGTTCGATTGCGACCGACGGCCCCGAGGCGATCTCGTAGGCGAGCTCGCTCGCGCGCGCATCGAGTTCGTCCGCGGGCACCACTTCGCTCACGAGGCCGATGCGCAGCGCCTCGGCGGCATCAATGATGCGGCCGGTGTACATCAGCTTCAGGGCGTTCTCGACGCCGACGAGCCGGGGCAGGAACCAGGTGCAGCCGGTATCGGCGACGATCGCTCGCTTGACGAAGATGGCGCTGAACCGCGCCGCCTCCGAGGCGATGCGGATGTCGCAGGCCATCGCCAGCGAGAACCCGGCGCCAACACTCGCGCCGTTGACGGCGGCAATAGTGGGCTTCCGGCAGTGGTAGACCTGGGCGGTGCCAAGGTAGCGGGAGCGCATCAGTCCAGGTCGCCCTGCGAGGGGCCGGTCCGGCCAGTCTGACTCGCGGGTGCCGGTGGTGAGGTCGGTGCCGGCGCAGAATCCGCGCCCCGCTCCCGTGATGAGCACCGCCTTCACGTCGTCGTCATCATCGGCCGCGGCAATGGCGTGCTCGATCTCCGCCCATGATCCCCACGAGAGCGCGTTGAGCTTCTCGGGCTTGTTCAGCGTAATCCGGGCGACGCCGTGGTCGAGCGAGTAGAGGATGTCGTTGAAGTGCATAACGTGCCTCCCTGCATGCGAAGGCTAGCCGTTCTGGGGGCGCGCTGCACTCCCCGCGTCGCTACGATGGAAGGATGAACAACGTCCGCATCCTTGCCGCCTACGGTCACCCCGATGATGAGGGCCAGGTCACTGGCACGCTCGCTGCCTTCATCGC
>JBDHWA010000086.1:0-7883 GCA_039809945.1 Dehalococcoidia bacterium
AAGTCCGCGGTCCGGTACACCGGGATGCGGCGCCCGGAGGCGAAGTACCGTTCTTCATCGAACACGCCGTAGTTGGGCAGCCGGTGCTTGTGGTAGATGTCGACAAGGACGCCATTCGCGAAGACCGCCGCCGCGTCATAGGCATTCCCCTGCGCCCAGTCGACAAACCCAACGACGGCGATGATGCCGGCAGTATGGTGCGCGAGTGACTCAACAGCTTCGCGGGAGGCCTCGCAGAAAGAGCGGCGAAGAAGCAGGTCTTCTGGGGGATATCCCGTTATGGCAAGTTCAGGCAGGGCGACGAGGTGGCACCCGGCCTCGCGCGCCTCGGTGAGCACCTCACGGATGCGCTCAGCGTTCCCAGTGATGTCACCGACGGTGGTGTTGATTTGCCCAAGGCCAACGCGGACAGTCCTCATGCCGATAGTGTAGCGGGGCAATCGTCACGATGGCCGCACTCACACGCTGCTCGGGGATTCCCGTAGGGCAGACTCCCGATTACGCACGGCCTCCCGGCCTGTCACGCTGACTGTGGGTGGCGCTTTGAGGTAGGGAGATGTCTCGAAGCATGGAAGTCAGTCATTCGCCTTGTCCCCTGTGCGGCCGCGTCACGCGCGCGCACTCACGACTCGTCGTCGCCGACCTGGAGACGACCGGGGTCCGTCCACATGCCTATGCAACCGTGATCTGCCGCGACTGCGCCTTCGCCATGGTGGTGCGCAGCGAGGCGGCAACGCTCAGGGCCGCCGTGTGAGGTAGCCCTCCAACCCGGTCCAGGAATCGGGCCCCGGGTGGTCGAGATCCCGGGGCCTTTTGCTGTCTGCCAGCCGAAGCGTCCCACCCGGTTCCGGCCGTGGCTGTAGGATCGTCTGATGGCCTACCCCCTCGAAGATTTGCGCGTGCTCGACCTTTCGCGCGTTCTTGCCGGCCCTTTTGCTGGCCGCATGCTCGCCGACCTCGGCGCCGATGTGGTGAAAGTCGAGCCGCCAGACGGTGACCTGACTCGCCTCTGGGGCGCCGTCATCAGCGGCATCCCCGGCTACTACCACCAGCAAAACGTGGGCAAGCGGAACGTGTGCATCGACCTCCGCCTCGCAGAGGGCCAGGCGCTCGTGCAGGCGCTCGCCGCAAAGGCAGACGTGGTCATCGAGAACTTCCGGCCCGGGGTCACCAGTCGCCTCGGCGTTTCCTATGGCGACCTGAGCAAGGGGAACCCGCAGCTGGTGATGCTCTCGATCTCCGGCTTCGGCCAGGACGGTCCAGAAGCCCAGCGCGCCGCCTTCGCGCCCGTCATCCACGCGGAATCCGGGATGATCGCGCGGCAGGCGAGGCTCAGCGGAAACCCGCCGTACGACGTCCCCGCCAGCGTCGCCGACACGAACGCCGCGCTCCACGGACTCGTCGCCGTGCTCTCCGCGCTGTGGTTGAGGCAACGCACAGGGCTGGGTCAGCACATCGACATGGCGATGATTGACGCCACAATCGCCACCGATGACAACCTCCACTTCGCGCTCGAAGACTCCGAGGCCACCCGCGTGTTGCCGACCGAGGTGTGGGAGACGCGCGATACCCCCGTCGTGATTTCTGCTGACTTCCGCCACATCTGGAACCATCTCTCTGACGAGGCGAAACTGCCCGACCCGGCGCCGCCAGGGTCCTCGATCGCGGAGAAAGGCCGGCTGCGAAAAGCCGCAATCCGCGACTACATCCGGTCGTTGCCAGGCCGCGACGCACTCGTCGAAATCCTCGACCGGCGCAACATCGCCTGGGGTGATGTGCGCACCGCCGAGGAGATTCGCACGCAGCCCACCGTGCAGCACCGCGGCATGGTCTTCGAAGTGGACGACCGCGCGGGCGGGACCCGGCCCGTCGTGCAGTCCCCCTACCGGTTCTCGAACGCAGAGGCCGGAATCCATCGTCCCGCGCCACGGAAAGGCGAGCACAACGCCGAAGTGGTGCGGGAGTGGCTCGGCGCCGAAGACCTGTCGCCCTGGGCCAGCGCGCTCGTCAGCGAAGACTAGCGAGAGACTCGGCACAACAACAAAGAGGCAGGGCGAACCCTGCCTCTCCTGCTGCTTCGACGACGGGGGCTGTCAGCCCGCGAGCGCGTCCTCGCCCGCGAGCATGGCCTGGGCTTCGTCGGCGCTTTCGAGGCGGACGATGCCCTTGCGAATGGCATAGCGGATGAGGTCAGTGCGGTTGCGGGCGTGCAGCTTGGCCATAATGTGGGCCTTGTGCGCTTCCACCGTCTTCACGCTGATGTACAGCTCGTTGGCGATGCCCTGGTTCGTGTAGCCCTCGGCGATGAGCTGGAGCACTTCGCGCTCGCGGCTCGTGAGCGCTTCGACCCCGTTGCGCTGGTCGCTGCGCTTTGCCTGGTAGAGCACCTCGGCGAGGTCGAACCCTTCGCTCAAGGCGCTCGAGAAGTAGCTGTTGCCGCGGTGGACGGTCTGGATCGCGAGCACGAGCTCGGAAACGTCGGACTTCTTGATGATGTAGCCGCTGGCGCCTGAGCGGATCGAATCGAGGAGCTGGTCCTCATCGACGAACCCGCTGAGCATGACCACGCGCGTGGCCGGGCAGGAGCGCCGGATCTGGCGGGTGGCTTCGAGACCGTTGAGGCCCGGCATCACCACGTCCATCAGGACCACGTCAGGCTGCAGCTTTTCGACCGCCTGGACGGCTTCGCGACCGTTCTCGACGTCGCCAACAACTTCCAGTTCGGCCTGGTTTTCGAGCAGCATCCGGAGGGCCTGGCGGATGACTGCATGGTCATCAACCAGGAGGATGCGGATGGCGCTCTGGCTGCGGCCGTTCTGGGTGTTGGCAATGGCGCCGGTTGCCCGGAGACCAACCGGGCGTCCAACAGTTCGCGTCGTCGTATTCACTGAACTAGCTCCCATACGTCTTCACTTTGTGACGGCGCAGGGGTATCAATGGCCCCCACGCTGCCCTCCCCCGTCCCGAGTGCTCCGCGAAGAAACCCTTAGGACAACCTGAAGTCTAGTCAGTAGATTTCGAGGGCGTATCAGGAGAAACCCTCATACGGGTATGGCGTATCCCGCGGACCTGAGGGAGCAACCCCGGACGGGGGTAAGGCCGGGGATCACACGGCACACACGGCCACAAGCCCGCTGGGTGCGGGTAAGTGCAGAATCAGCAGGACGGGGTTAGATGCTGAAGAATGCCCGCTCGGTGTGCCCGGGCTCTGAGGCCAGGTGGATCTCGGAACGCAGCGCCATGAACGAGTTCTGGTTGGCGGCAGCCTCGGCCGCGTGCTCGCTTTCGTAGACCGCGATGCGGGCGACTTCACCGGAATTGTCGTGCGGCTTCAGCACCCAGCTCTCCAGGCAGCCGCTCTGCTCGGCGGAAAGGGCGCTGAGCTTGCGCATGAGGTCCTCGAGGCGAGCTTCTTCGCCCTTACGTGGTTTGGCGACGGAGACACGAATGTATGGCATTTGGGGGACCCCTCCGGGGTGAATCATAGGTTACCGGTCAAATTGGTGAAAACCGAAGCCCCCGCCAGAATGGGCGGGGGCTTCGCAGTGCTCGAACAGGGATGGGGCTCAGAGCCGGAGCTTGCCGTGCGAAGGCTGGCGGCGGCGCTGGCGCTGGGGCAGAGCGGCCTCTTCAGCGGCCAGGTCAACCGGCGGGCTGGTCAGCACTTCATGGACGTAGCCGCACATGATGCAGCTGCCATAGGTGCCGTGCCAGTCGCGCTCGACGATCATCGAGCCGCGGCACTTGGGGCAAGACTTTGGCGGTGCTTCTTGCAAAGCTGGCATAGGAAATTCCTCCCTCTCTAACGGAGACGTAAGTAGATTCGAGGACAGAAAAAAAGACCTCGATGCGAGCCACCTGCTCGCCAGGCCTTCCGAGACTGCCTCCGGGGTTAGCTGACGGGCTCGGGCGGAAGGCGCCCTAGCGATTGCACAGCGGAGCAATCGCATTCGCCCCAGGTAACTGGGTCCCCCGTTGCGCCTCTTCGGCGCACTAGGCAGGTAATGCACTGTTAACCGAGCGCTGTGTAAACGGCGGGAAAACCGTTCACTTGCGGGAAGCTACCAATCTTCGCATGAGGGTGTCAACCCCCGATTGCGAAATTCCTCACAAATTTACCGGCGAGTTGACAGAATCTTGTTCGTCGTGAGGGTTATCCCTGTTCCGGTGTGAGGTTTTCCGCGAACGGCGGCGCCGCCACCTCGGTCACGGTGAGCTTCGGCTTCCGCCGTCCCCAGAGCCACACGCAGGCCGTGGTGATGCCGGCGCCAGTCACCCCGGAGACGTTCGCCACCGTACCGACGACGTCACCCCTGGCAGTGAAGTAGACCAACCAGCACAAAAGGCCGGCGAACATGATTAGCCACGCCGGCAGGGAGTGACCGTCGACATCGCGAGTACGGACGATGCGGGCGATGTTCGGGACCCAGAACACCTGGGTCAGGATGACAGCAAGCCAACCGATGAGCTCAATCGACACGTGAACGTTTTCCTGGAGCATTCACAGTAGCCTGAGCCGCGCTAAGGCCACAGAAACCCGGCACTCAGTCGTCCAGCCGCAGCTCGCCCTCCAGCAGCCCCATCACGTACACGTCCAGGTACTGCCCGAACTTGTACCTCGCCTGCCGCTTCCGCGCCTCAACCCGGAACCCGATCTTCTCGTAGACGTGCCGGGCGCGCTCGTTGCCGCCGTAAACGTCGAGCTGGATGCGGTGGAGGTTCATAATCTCGAACCCGAAGCGGCAGAGGGTCCTCATCGCATCCGTCCCGTAGCCGCCGTCCCAGTAGGCGCGGTCTCCGATGGCGATGCCGAGTTCGGCGTGACGGTCTTCGGCGCTCACCTTTTCGAACCCGCATCCACCTATCATGCGGCCCTCGGCGCGCGTCACCAGGGCGAAGTTCGCGTTCTGATAGCCGACGTCCACAGCGCGCTCCAGGAACGCCCGCTCGGCATGGTGCGAAACCGGGTAGTTCATGCTCAGGAACTCGGTCACCTCGGGGTCATTGAACCACTCGTGCAGCTTCGGCTCGTCTTCGGGCTCTCTCGCCCGAAGCCTCACCAGGCGGCCTTCGAATGGCGATTCCGGCATGGGCCCGTGGGCCTCTCTGCGCGATTCGGTCGTCATCGCAGTTCCCCCTTGAGGATGCTCATGTGGACCAGGTTGTTCCAGCGTCCTGCCTTGTAGATGGCGTCACGCAGGACCCCTTCGTGCTGGAAGCCAACCTTCTCGTAGACGCGGATGGCGCGCTCGTTCCAGTCGAACACCGTCAGGTCAACCCGGTGGAGGTTCATCACATCGAAAGCGACGCGGCAAGCCGTGCGCATCGCATCGGAGCCGTAGCCGCCGTCGAGGAAGTCAGACTCCCCGATGGCGATGCCGAGTGTCGCGCTGCGGTCCTCGCCGGTTGCCGCGTGCAGGCCGAGCCAGCCGATGGCGCGCCGTTCATCGAGGGTCTCGATCATGAACTGCGCCTCTCCGTAACGGGCCTCCGAGCCAAGCATCCACTGGCGCTCGAAGGTCATGCTCCGGGGGTAGCGCTGACCGAGGAACTTCACGGTCTGCCAGTCATTGATCCACCGGTAGAAGACGTCGACGTCGCTCTCTTCACGGGCGCGAAGGCGGATACGCTCGCCTTCGAATGGTCTTGGCGCCATGGTGGTTCCTCCAGGGAATGCATCGAGGCCCACCGGTTGGGGTGGGCCTCAGTTCGGATGTTCGGCGGGAAAAGCGCTTCGCTACGCCGGTGAGGCCCCATTCGACCGCGCAGTAAGGTTGACGCCGGCGCCGGCGTAACCCGAATCACTGTGCATGGACGTAAGGCCGCAAAGCATGGCGACGAGCGTAGCGGGTGGAGATGGCACTTCGCAATGGCCTAGCAGTAGGAACAGGCCGTCCCGTGCCACGGGGCACTTTGATAAAGGGCTGCCTTCTTGCGATGCTGCCGGCGTTCACTGGAGGTGGGCCGATGACCAGCTATGGGGATTTCGCAGACGAACGTCCGGGAATGGCTGCGCGCCTCCACGAACTGAACCAGGATATCCCGATCTTCTACATCGCGACGGTTCGCCGGGATGGTGCTCCACGCGTTCACCCTTTCTGCCCTATCTTCGGCGGGCGGGGCCTATATATTGCCGTCAGCCATACGTCCCCGAAGCGCTGGGATCTGGCCCGCGACGGTCGCTACGCGATGCACAATTCGAATCCTCCCCCTCGCGGCGACCGCGGCGACGACGAGTGGTACGCGATGGGCCGGGCCCGGCGCATCGTCGACCCTGCCGAGTTCCAACTTGTGGTGGAGTCAGCGAACCACACAGTGCATCCCACAGACTGGGTCTTCGAACTCAGCTTCGACTATGTGATGACGGCCTGGTGGGAAAAGTTCGGCCAGCCGGACACGTACGCGGTTCGCGAGGAGTGGCGCAGCCCGGTGGAGTAAGAAGCAAGGTTCGTCCTGGGCCGTCCGCAACCCGGCTCAAGGTAGGGGTGGCGGAGTGCACGGAGGTGACACGATGTCCCGTCCTGCCTTCAAAACCGGGGAGTGGCACACGGAACCAGCCAATGGGGGACTGTAACGATTACTGCAAAGAGGCCGGGATTGCTCCCGGCCTCTTTCGGATTCGATGAACGCCGCGCTGCTTAGCTGATGAACAGCGGCGCGAGCACCAGAGTGATCGTGCTGAGCAGCTTCACGAGGACGTGCAGAGCCGGGCCCGCGGTGTCCTTGAAGGGGTCACCAACCGTGTCGCCAACGACGGCGGCGGCGTGGGTCTCAGTGCCCTTGCCCACCACGGAGCCGTCGGCGTTCTTCAGCCCGCCGGACTCGATGAACTTCTTCGCGTTGTCCCAGGCCCCACCCGCGTTGTTCAGGTAGGTCGCGACGAGGACGCCGCCGATGGTGCCAACCATGAGGAGGCCGGCCACCGAGGACCAGCCCTCGTTGCCGTCGCCACCGAAGGCGTAGCGGAAGATGAGGCCAACCGCGATCGGCAGGCCGATGGCGAGAATGCCGGGGGCGATCATCTCCCGCAGCGCCGACTTCGTGGTGATGTCAACGGCACGGCCGTAGTCGGGCCGCACTTCGCGGGTCATGATGCCGGGGTTCTCGCGGAACTGGCGGCGAACCTCTTCGATGATGCCACCGGCCGCCTTGCCCACCGCGCGAATCGCGAGCGAGCTGAAGAGGAAGACCAGCATCACACCCAGGAGAGCACCGACGAACACGTCAACCTTGGCGATGTTCACCGGCATGATGCGGGGCAGCGGGATCGGGCTGCCGGACTCGAGGAACGGCGCAGCCTGCTCCGCCGTCAGGTCGCCGTCCTTCACCTTGCGGTCGAGGATGGCGGCGGTTTCCTTGTGGTCGGCGACGGTCAGCGAATCAACGTCCGCCTGGCTGAACTTGTCTTTGTCGTTGACCTCCGCCTTCAGGTCCTCGAGGGCGTCGGCATAGGTCTTCATGGCCTCGGCGGAAGCAGCCTTGATGTCGTCGCCCTTGGGCAGCAGGTTGTTGTCCTGCTGGAGGGCGACGTACCGCGGTGCATCGTCCGCGGCGATCTTCGACATCTCGACGCGCACTTCATCGAGGTAGGCGGTGAAGAGGAGGAACGCCGCGAGGGCTGCGGAACCAACGGCATAGCCCTTGGTGAGCGCCTTGGTGGTGTTGCCCACGGTGTCGAGGGCGTCGGTGATTTCGCGGGCTTCCGGCTTCGTGCCTTCGGCCATCTCGGTGATGCCGCCGGCGTTGTCCGTGATGGGCCCGAAGGTGTCCATCGCGAGGACGTAGGCCGCCGACATGAGCATGCCCATGGTGGCAACAGCCGTGCCGAACACGCCGGTCGAGACGCCATCGACGTTGGTGAGGTCGGCCTGCTGGCCGAGCGC
>JBDHWA010000087.1:0-7870 GCA_039809945.1 Dehalococcoidia bacterium
CCAGCCACCGGTTCGCAAAAAGACGACGACGGCGGGAGTTCAGGCACGTACATCGCCTTTGGGGCCATTGCCGCCGTGCTGGTCGCGGGTGCTGTTTTCGGGGCAGTCCGGAAGGCTCGCCGTGGCCGCTAGAGTGCCTGCTTATTCGTCCGCTTCCGGGCTATCCGGCATCTTCGACCCGGGCCGGTGGCTGTTCGCCGCGCTCAACATCATCGGGTTGGTCGCCTACCTCGCACCGTTCTTCGCTCCAGGGCTGCGCGAAGGCGGGTCGGCTAATTTCGCGCACAAGACCGACGCGCCGCTCGTATTCGCGGCGACGGCAGCGCTCTGCCTGGTCCTCGTCGTCGCCGACCTGACCGCGGGTGGCCTGAACAGCAAGTCGCTGGCGGCGCTCGGCGTGCTGGCAGCGCTGGCGGCCGTCCTGCGCACGCTCACGCTGCCGGCCGGCGCAAACCTCTACTTCTTCCTCGTCATCCTCGGGGGATACGCCTTCGGGCCGCGGATGGGCTTCCTGTTGGGGGCGCTGTCGTTTTTCCTCAGTGCCGTGATCACCGGCGGCATCGGCCCGTGGCTGCCGTTCCAGATGTTCGCATCAGCATGGATGGGCATGAGCGCGGGCTGGCTCGCCGGAGTCCTCGGGCGGCGGGGACGGCGAACCGAGGTCGCCGCCGTGGTGCTGCTCGGGTTCGCGTGGGGGCTGCTCTTCGGGGCGATCACGAACCTCTGGTCATGGCCGTTCTTCGCCGCCGGGCCAGACACGTCGTACCAGGCAGGCCTCGGCCCGGCCGAGACCCTGCGCCGGTACTGGAACTACTACATCCTCACCAGCCTCGGCTGGGACCTGCTCCGCAGCCTCTGCAACGCAGCCGTGCTGGTCATCGTCGGCGGGCCACTGCTGCGGGCGCTCCTGCGCTTCCGTCAGCGGTTCAGTTTCGAACTGGACTGAGCCCGGCCTGTTTAACTGATAACCGCGACCATTTCGATTTCGATGAGCAGGCCGTCCATCGCCAGCGCCGTCACGCCGACGAGGGTGCTGGCCGGCGGGTTCGCATCAGGCAGGTAACGGCCCCGAACCTCGCGCACCGCCGCGATGGACTCGGCATTGAGGCCGACCACGTAGGTGTTCTGCTTCACCACGTCGGCGAAGGTGGCGCCGGCCGCCGCGAGGGCCGCCTTCAGGTTCTCGTAGACCTGGGCGGCCTGGGCGCGCATGTCGCCGGGGCCGACGATCTTGCCTTCCTTGTCGAGCGCTATCTGGCCGGAGATGAACACCATGGTGCCGCTCGCGGTGACGACGTGGCTGTAGCCGCGCGGGGTGGAAAGGTCAGGGGAAACGGGATAGTTCTTCACCTGAACGATTCTACGCGGCGCGCACCCGTGGCGGCTGCATAGAATTGGCGAAACAGGCGGCGGCAGGAGTGTGACTTCGTGACGGAAACTTGGGCGAACTGGTCGGGCGCGGTGACGGCCGAACCTCGGCGCATCGAACGGCCAACCTCGGAGGCGGACCTGCAGGAGGCCGTGCGGCGCGCCGTCCGCGAGGGGATCGACGTCCGGGTCGTCGGTAGCGGGCATTCGTTCGCGCCCATCGTCGCGACGCGGGGCGTGATCATTTCGCTCGACGACCTCCAGGGACTCGTTTCGACGGACCCGGCGAGCAACGAAGCCACGCTGTGGGCGGGGACCAAGCTCTACCGGGCGACGCACGAACTGTGGGAGGCCGGCCTCGGCCTCGAAAACCAGGGCGACATCGACATGCAGTCAGTTGCCGGCGCGTTCTCGACAGGTACGCACGGCACCGGCCCGGCGTTCGGCAACATCCCGAGCAAGATCACGGGGATGCGGCTGGTGACGGCGGCCGGCGACCTCCTGGACACCCGCGACGCCCACCCGGACGTGCTCCGCGCCGCCAGGGTGTCGCTCGGAATGCTGGGCGTGGTGAGCCAGGTGACGATTGCCTGCCTGCCACGGTACGCCCTTCACGAGCGCCGCTGGCAGACCACGGCGGCCGAAGCGATGGAGAGCCTTGCGGCCAACATCGCGGCCAACGAGCACTACGAGTTCTTCTGGTACCCCCTCGCCGACATGGCCGAGCACAAGTCGCTCAACACCACCCCTGAGGTCCCGGTGGACGAAGAGCCGCCACCGCTGGACGGCCCGGGCGAGCGCACCGGATGGAGCCACCGCATCTACCCCTCGGCGCGGGAGCAGAAGTTCAACGAGATGGAGTACAGCCTGCCTGCCGAAGCCGGGCCGGAATGCTTCGCGCTCGTGGGAGACCTGATGCGCACGGAGTTCCCGAAGTGGAGCTGGCCGGTGGAGTACCGCACGGTAGCCGCTGACGACGCCATGCTGAGTCCCGCGTACGGCCGCGCAACGGTGACGATCTCGGTCCACCAGGACGCGCGCCGCCCGCACGAACCGTACTTCCAGGCCGTCGAAGCGATCTTCAACCAGTACGCGGGCCGGCCGCACTGGGGCAAGGTCCACTGGCAGACGCAGGACGGCCTGCGGGCGGCCTACCCGGAGTTCGAGGCATTCAGCGAACTGCGGCGCTCGCTCGACCCGTCCGGGCGGTTCCTTTCGCCTTACCTGCGCGGCCTCTTCGAATAGCGGGACACCCGGACGCTACTCGCCGAGGATGTCGAGCGCTTCGCGGACGTGCGTCGCCGCTTCGGCCTCGTGCGCGGCGGCGCGACGGAGCGTCATCGCCGCGGCCCTTCGCAGGCCGGGATTGTTCACGTTCCCATGGCCGCCGCTGGGGAACGGGAAAAGCGTGATGAGGGGGGCCAGCGCCTTCACCTGCTCACGAATCGCCCGCTCGGCGGCGAGCAGCGGCGAGGCAAGCTCCGGGACCGCTTCGGCAATATCGGCGAGGAACGCCGCGCCATCCATGCGCGCTGCCTGCAGAACCACGAGCGTGTAGGCGTTTCCGGCACGGTCGACTTCGCTCTCGCCTTCGAAGGCGTCGGCCCAGGCGCGAATCGCGGCCGTCCCCCGGGGCTGGCCGTCCTCGGCGCCGTCCAACCCGGCGAAGCAATCGAGCGTCGTCTGGAGCGAACCGCCGATGCTCTCCAGCGGGTCCATTTCTAACGGCTCCAGCGGCGCGAACAGTTCGAGCCTGCCGATGGCGGTCGGCCAGACGTCCCAGAGAACGAACGGGCCAAGCTCCTCGGTCAGCATGTCGTGGACGAGGAAGCCCGCGCGAACGCGGTCGTAGCCGAAGACGATGCCGTGTTCGTGGAGGTGGAAGTCCCACCCGATGAGCGGCCTGCCCGCATCGAGGTGGGCGATGGCCCAGTCGACGGCAGCGGTTCGCATGTCGTCCCACGGGCCTTCGGCGGGTAGTTCACCGCCAAAGCGTTCCCAGCGAAAGCCGGTGCGGGCGTACCGTTCGACCATCGCCTGCCAGTCGAGGTCGGCGACGCCGGAAGGGAGCGCAGCAACCTCGCCCTTCGTGCCCAGGCAGGTGTGCCAGGCGTGCCCCGTCAGCCCCATGACGGCGTGGCGAGGAAGCGGCTGGCCGTAGAACTCGAGGATGCCTTCGAGGGCGGCTGCAGCGCTCGTCCAGTTCGGGGCCAGGCGAATGCCAGGGATCTCAGCACGCATCAACAGAGTGTACCGGCCGGGCCGTGAAGGCGGCGCTTCGCTGTAGACTCTCCGGGCTGACACCAACGAGAGAGGCACGAACCATGGCAATCGATTTCGAAATCCCGGCGGAGGCCAAAGCCATCCGCGAACGCGTCCGCAAGTGGGTCCAGGACGAATGCGTCCCGGCAGAGCGCGAACTGGAGCACCGGCCGTACAAGGAGGTGCTGGCCGAACTGCGGGCGAAAGCGCGGGCTCAGGGGCTCTGGTGCCCCTTCATCCCGAAGGAATACGGCGGGATGGGCCTCGGGCCACTGGCCAACGCACTCGTCCAGATGGAACTCGGCGAAAGCTACCTCGGCGCGCTTTCAATGAACACCCAGGGCCCGGACGACGCGACGATGCTGACGATCCTCACGCACGGGACGGACTACCAGAAGGAGAAGTTCCTCAAGCCGCTCCTCAACGGCGACAAGCGCGTCTGCTATTCGATGACGGAGAAAGCGGCTGGCGCCGACGCCACAGGCATGCGTACGAAGGCCGTACGCGACGGCGACAACTGGGTGCTGAACGGCGAGAAGTGGTTCAGCAGCGCAGCCAGCGCGGCCGACATCGCCGTTGTGATGGCGCGCACCGACCCGGATGCGCCGCGCCATCAGCAGTTCACCACCTTCATCGTCGAACTGCCGAACCCCGGCTACCAGATCGTCCGCGACATCAAGACGATGGCGATCGAAGGGCCGCTGAGCCACGTGATGGGCGGCGGGCATGCCGAGGTGAAGATCGACAACCTCGTGGTGCCGCATGCCAACGTCCTCGGCGGCGTTGGACAGGGATTCAACATGGGGCAGCACCGCCTGGCCTACGGACGGCTCCGGCACGGCATGCACAACGTGGCCATGGCTCAGCGCGCCCTCGATATGGCCGTCGCCCACATCACCGAGCGGGAGACCTTCGGGCGGTTGCTTTCGGAGCGCCAGGGTGTGCAGTGGATGATCGCGGACTGCGCGAGCCAGCTCTACATTGCCCGGCTGATGCTCATGCACATCGCCTACAAGGCCGAGAACGGCATGGACCTCCGCCAGGAGAACGGCATCGCCAAGGTGTTCCTCGCGAACATGGTGCACCAGGTGGTGGACACCGCTATCCAGCTCCATGGGGCGCTCGGCTACTCCCAGGACACGCCGCTCGCCCGCTGGTACACGTCCATTCGTTCGCAGCGGCTCGTCGACGGTCCAGACGAAGTGCACCGCTGGACGACTGGGAGGAACGTCATCAAGGCGTACCAGCAGTTCGGCACGACGGCGAGCGCCTGCGGCGGCGAACTGCTGTAAGGGGCAGGACAGAGAGCGTCTGCGGCGAGGCGGCCCAACGGAAGCCTCGCCACGGGCGTTGTTCTCAGATGAAGAAGCCGAGGCCGAGCTGGCCCTTCACCGCGTTGATCTCGCCAAGGTGCATGAAGCCGTGGGTCATGACCACCTGGCGGAAGACGCGCCACTTCGGCATCTCGCCGAGGGGCTTCACCATCTGGACCTCGTCGAGCTTCGCTTCGGGGACGACCTTGAGGAAGGCGAGGGTGTCTTCGCGTACCTCCGACAGGTACTGCATCAACCGGTCGCGGTCGAAGACGAGGCTCTGCGCCTCCTCCATACTCATGCCGGTGCCCTGGGCGACGGCTGGGAGGCCCCAGCTTTCGTTGTAGCCCTTCGTCATCCAGATCGGCGGCTTTCGGTCCTGCATGACGAAGTTCGTGATGTTGTCGGTGGTGCGAATGACGTGCCAGGCGTTAAAGCCGATGTTGACGGCGTGCCCGCCGGGTTGATGGTTGACCTGCTCGTTCGAGAGGTCCTTGATGGCCGTGCCAAGCCAATCCGTCATCTGATCGACCCCGTCGATCAGCATTTCGCGAGCATCCATTGGGCTCACCTCCAGCGCCGGAAGTCTAGGGCGCGGAGGGAGTTTCTTCAAACAACTCTCGGGGGCCGTAGGACGGTCAGTCGGGCCCGAATGAGATAAGTTCGAGGCCAGCCACGGCGGCGAAATCCTTGCGGTTATGGGTGACCAGAGGCAGGCGAGCGAGGCGGGAGGTCGCAGCGACCCAACCGTCGCCGGTGCTTAACGGGCGGCCCGCCCTCCTGGTTTCTGTCATGACGTGCGCCCACTCGCGAGCCAGGTCCATCGAGTAGGGGTAGACGAGGAACTGCCTCAGGTAGGCCTCCAGATCCATCCTTCTCCGGTCACCCCAGTTCTTCTCGACAGCCCACCGCAGTTGCTCCGCCACCGTCTGGAACGAGATGACGAGCGTACGACCGGAGAGCAGCGGGAGATACTTCTCCCTGCGTGAGTCCCCTTTCTGCAAGAACGACAGCACGTCGGTATCCACGACTACCGGGGCCTCGACAGACGCACCTCGAGGTTGGCTCACTGCTCTCTGCGCCAACGGGACAGCGTCGCCACGAAGTCCTCGTCGCCGTCATCCAACCAGAACGGCGCTACGAGATTGCCCGGGTCTTCGATCGGACGAACGCCCTGCTCGGACGCGAGTTGCGAAAGCGAAGCTGTCGACCAGAAGGCATCGTCCATTCGAGTGCGCGTCAGCGCCTCCAGCATGAGTGTGCTGCTTCTTGCCGTCGGGCCTGCAATGCGTGCGGTCACCGTGACGTGTTGTTGCCGCGCGGCGTCCACGTCTTTGCATTGGTCCTCTCGAAAGCGAATCCGAGTGACATTTCCAAGCGCGTCCCAGACTTCGGCCGTCCGGTCGCGGTAGTCGATCTCCAACAGCCGCCCGGCGACCTGAACCCTGGCGGACTCCGGGGATCGCCCGGGACCAGAATCGGAGACTGCCGAGGACTCGGAGATCTCGACCCGCGTTCGTGACTTTCCCCCCTCAAGGATCAGCCTGATTCCCCGGCGAACAGTCCGCGCTGTGAGTGATTCGGTCTGCTTCAGGGCCGCCACAGGAAGGTCTGGCTGCTTACCGCCAAGCTGCGCAGCAATGCCCGTCAGGAGCTTCTCGATGGCTTCCGACTGGATGGCCGTCACCTCATGGTTCCCAGCATCCGCCGGCTCCAGGCTCAACCTGGCGCGGAAACTGCCGGCCTGAACATCGCCGAACTGAAGGGTCGCCTGTTCCTGGATTTCGAAAGGCGCCGGGCCCGGTCGATGCTTCCTCCCCCAGAGGTCTTCAACCACGATGAGGACTGCCCGCTGGAGGCCGTCGAGCACGGCAAGGAGGTCGGGCACCGGCACACGGCCGGAACCGACAACTGCACCCTCAAATGTTGCGGTGATGCTGCGGGCCAGGTCGCTCTCTCCCATCACGAATCACCTCACTCCCGTCGTTACTGGCTGAACCAGGCGCCGTATTCGTGATCCTCAGGGTACGCCTTTCGCAAGACTGATGCTCCCGGTCCGCTCTCCAGAATTGCCATTCAGACCGGTGTCTCACCCCATGCCGGCCATGGAGGCACGACATCACCGTCCCGCGCGATCGAGGTCGGCCCCGGTGAGCACCGGCTGCAGGCCGCGCCGGACACGGTCGGCGTTGGCGACGATGGCATAGAGGGTCTCGATCGCCGGGACGGGGCCGCCCAGTTCGCGAGCCCGGCGGACCGGGTTGCCGAGGATTGTCTCGACTTCGAGCTCGGCGCCCTGGACGTAGTCGATGACCATGCTCGTGCGGTAATCGCCCATCGTGCCGGTAAGCGCGAACATCCGGAGGATGACCTCTTCGGCATCGAGACGGGCTTCAGAACCGGCCGCCGCCAGGTCGGCGTTGCCAGCGAGGACGACTTCGCGCATGAGCCGCTCGGCCGTGGCGCGGAGTTCGGCACTGGCAAGGATGGTCGCTGTACCGATGCCACCGCCGGCAACGCTCAGGCCGTTAAACGGAATGTTCCAGCAGAGCTTCTCCCAGCGGGCGTAGCGAAGGTTCGGGGCCACGACCGTTTCGATGTTGCCGCTTTCGAGCAGCGTCCGGAGGAGTTCGTTCTCCGCCGGGTCATCGAGGGCGTGGCCGATTGAGACGCGGCCATAGTCGAGGTGGTGGATGACGCCCGGTTCGCCGCGGTTAATGCAGACGAAGGCCATGCCGCCGAACACCTGGCGCGGTTCGAACCACTGGCTGAAGCGGGATTCGATGCCGAGGCCATTCATGAGGGCGACGACGCGCGTGTTCGGGCCAACACAGGGCGCGCTCAGCGGGCCCGCGGCATCAAGCGAGGTGGTCTTGAGCGAGCAGATCACCCAGTCGACCGTGCCCAGCTCTTCGGGCGTGGCGGCA
>JBDHWA010000088.1:0-7781 GCA_039809945.1 Dehalococcoidia bacterium
ACCTTTCGAAAGGAGGCGCGCTGGTAAAGGGGTGTTGTTTGCCGCCTCACGGGGCAGCCCGCTATCCTTCGCGGGCGGAATTTACCGCTCGGAAAGGGACGACGATGGCAGAGCTTCGCGACACGCTGAATCGGCACGCCCAGGACGTGGTCAATGGCAACGTTGCCGGCCTGATGGGCGACTTCACGCCCGAGGCCATGACCAAGGTGATGGCGCTGGCCGCTAACCCGATCACGGCGACTTCGTTCGAAGTGAAGGAACTGGGGAACAACGAGGCTGAGATCAGCTACATCGGCGCTTCGACCCGGAAGGTCTGGAGCAAGTGGGCTGACACAGGCGGCAAGTTCCAGGTCGTCGACCTCAAGGAAGTCTAGGTGACACAACCCGCCACCGCGCGCGAGGCTGCGGAACGGAATGCCCGGGCGATCATGGAGGGCAACCTTTCCCAGTTGATGGCTGACATCACGCCCGAGGTCATGGCCCAGGTGATGGCCATGGGTTCGCAGGCGCCGGCCGGCCTCAGCATCGCCCAGATGCCCAACATCCAGGGCTACGAACTCGTGGACAAGGGCCAGCAGGGCGACGCCGATGTGTTCGACGTGACGTTCCGTTCCGACATCGGGACGGCGACCATCGCGGCATCGTGGAAGCAGGTCATGGGCCAGTGGAAGATTGTGAACGTCGCCCTCGTGTCGGCTGAACTCACTCAGAAATAGGCCGTGGAACTGCTCCTCGTCCGCCACGCGATCGCCGCCGAGCGCGACCACGCGGCGTACCGCGATGACCGCGCGCGGCCGCTGACTGCAGAGGGGCGCAAGCGCATGGCCGAGGTCGCGGCGGGACTGGCGCAACTGGTGACGCCAACGGACGTTTTCACATCCCCGTTGCTGCGAGCGAGGCAAACGGCCGAGATCCTCGCGCGCACCTTGCGGCTCAAGGTGTCTGAACTCGACAGTCTCGGAAACGGCGACCACCCGGCGACACTCGCCGCAGTGGCGCAGCGGACTTCCGGGACAGTTGTGCTCGTCGGGCACGAACCCTGGATGGGCGAACTCCTCTCCTACCTGCTCACCGGCGACCCGGAGATCGTTTCGGCCCCGTTTAAGAAGGGCGGTACGGCGCTCGTGGGGGCCAGTGGCAGCAGGGCCGCAGGAGAGTGGTCGCTGCGCTGGGCGATGCCGCCATCCGCGCTCCGCCGCCTGCGCTAACGGGCGGACACCCGCACATCGAGCTTCAGGCGGAGGACTGACTCCAACCGGCGGGACTGCCGTTCGAGTTCGTACAGCTCGGCATCGAGTGACTCGCGGGCCGTCAGTTCGACCCGCAACGTGCGGCGAGCCACGCGCGCGGAGACGCCGAGGACGGGCGAGGGCAGCCGCCTTCGAATGCCGCGTGCCAGGCCGAGCAGGACCGCGAGCACGGCGACGTTCTTGGTGTCTTCGGCGCGGACGATGGCTTTGTAGGCAGCCAGGTTCGGCGTTCCCCCAACCGACCAGCGAACCAGGGCCGCGAGAATGACGATCTCCCGGTGACTGAAGCCGTGGAGGTCACCGCTGTGCACCAGGTACTCAGCGTGGCGGTCCCGGTTGTAGTAGTCGATGTGCATCCCGATGCCGGCGAGGCGGGCGGCGTGCAGGAGCAGTTCGAGTTCGGGCTTGCCGAGACGGTGGACGTCGCGCGTGGCTTCGAACAGCTCGGCGGCGGCGTGCACGACCGGTTCAGCCGCGAGTTCGTCGACTCCGTTGGCGCGAGCGAGGCCGCCAATCGACGCAGCGCGCACGTCCGGCACGAGGAGGCGATCCTCGCGCAACTCCTGCCAGACGAGGCCTTCGCGAAGCCCCTGGCCTGCCACGGTGAGGGTCTTCGCTCCGGTCAGATCCATCACTTCGTCGATGACGATGGCGGCAGCATGGAGGGTGTCGGCCCGGTTCGAACCAACGCCGGGGATCTTGCGGCGCTCCTCTATGCTGGCGCCGGCCAACTGCTGGGCGAGGCGGCGGACCTCGCGCCGGGTCAGTTCGAGGCCGTGGAGGCGCTGGACCGGGTGCGCCCGCTGAATCCGGGCGATCCGCGCGAGGTTGCGGACCGCGCCGCCGGTGCCGAAGAGCAACGGGTGCCTGTCCGGCGTTTCCAGTTGCTGGCGGACGGCCTTGCGCAGGTCGCGAAGCTCACGCGCGGACGGCGGGTCGCCTGGGAGGTACCGTTCGCGGGCGTAGATGGCTCCAAGTGGGACGGACTGCACGCGTGAAAGCACGCGGCCGGTGACGCGCATGACTTCGAGCGAACCACCGCCAATATCGAGGAGGTGGCCATCCCGCAGGCTGGTGCTGTTCGCCACGCCGACGAAGCCGCAGTAGGCCTCTTCGTGGCCAGAGAGCACGCGCAGGCGGAGCCCCGTGAGCGTGTGGGCGCGGTCGATGAACTCGTCGGCGTTCGGTGCGCGGCGGAGTGCTTCGGTGCCGACAACGATGAGGGACGACGGCTGATGCGACGCGGCGACCTGGGCCATCACCGAAAGCGCGCGCAAGCCGCGAGCCATACCCTCGGGGGTGATTCTGCCGTTGGCCTGCCCCGAGCCGATGCGAGCGTCGAAGCGCTCTTCGTCGACCACTTCGAAGGCGCTTGCTGTCAGGCTGCGGGCAACGAGGAGGCGCACGGAACTGGAGCCAACATCGATGACCGCAAGGGTTCTCCCGCGCTCCATGGCTCACTTTCTGCGCATTGGCCGCCCGGCGTCGAGGGTTCGCCCCAATCTATGGTGTTCCGCAATGAGCCGGCATCCCGTTGTTGACAGCGATCGTATAAAATAGCAGCGAGCGATGAAGGGAGTTGCCCCTATGCGACGCAAGATGCTTGGCGCCATCCTTCTGCCTATCCCGTTTGCGGCTCTGCCGGTGCTGGTCGTGCTGGCCGGCGCCGTCCTTGGCGGCAACGGCGCCGGTGAGAGCGACCTCGTGACCACGAAGACCGAAGCCCCCGTCATCGAAAGTCGCGTCAGCAGCGACTCGATCACGGTCACCAACGACAACGCTCCGCTGGCGCGAACGACCAGCTACAGCAACGTCTCCGGCTGCGAGGAAGACCTCCGCGCCGACTTCTAAGGACGGCGACAGCGCGGCCAGGAACGGGTGCACGCGCCTTCCCCATTCCGACCAGAAGCAGACTCCAAATTCGAGGCCCGCTCGGGCTTGAGCGTGCGACGCAGTCCGGTGACGAGAGAGCCGGAAAACACTCCATTTTGGGCCTTGACGGCCCTCCGCCCTTCCTCTATAGTCTGCCCACATGCTCGACCTGACGGGTTATACCATGCGGTATGGACTCTTCGGTTAGGGGTTTTGGAGGGACACCAGAATGGACACCGAAAACTATTGGAAGCGTCGTGCATCACGACGCAAAGTACTCGCGGGATTTTCCGCGGCTGCATCTGCGCCAGTTATCGCCAGTATTGTGGGCTGTGGCGGTGACGACGATGATGACGACGATACATCCGGTGGTTCCACTACTTCGGGAACGCCGCAGAGTTCCAACACTACAACCGCCGCCACTCCGAAGACCGGTGGCACCATCCAGACGACCATTATTGGCGACCCGCCAACGCTCGACCCGTTCCTGAATCTCTCCTACCGGAGCCAGGGCGTCGCGTCGTTCGTCTACAGCCGGCTTTTCCAGATCGAGACCGGCCCAAACATCGAGCCCGGCGACCTGCGGGTGAGCCCGGACGTTGCGGCGTCCAGCGAACAGCCGGACAAGATGCAGTTCACCGTGAAGCTGAAGCCCAACGTGAAGTGGCAGAACGTTGCGCCGGTGAATGGCCGCGCCTTCACCTCAGCCGACGTGAAGTACTCGTTCGAACGGTTCATGGCGAAGTCCCCGAACCGGACCGCCCTCAGCCCGGTGACGTCGCTGGAGACCCCGGACGACCACACCGTCATCTTCAAGACCAGCATGCCGATGGCCCCGCTGGCGTTCTACCTGGCCTCGCCCACCCACCTCTACCTGATGCCGCGCGAGGTCATCGAGGCAGACGGCGACGCCTCGAAGCGCATGATCGGCACCGGGCCGCTCATTCTCGAGGAATACCAGCCATCGGCGATCTTCAAGTGGAAGAAGAACCCGGACTACCACGTCGCCGGTCAGCCGTACGTCGATGGGGCGACATGGATCATCATCGCCGACACGGCAACCGCGACGGCGAACCTGCGTTCCGGGAAGTTGGACATCGCTGGCATCCCTAGCGCTGACCTCGATTCGATGAAGCAGGCGAACAAGAACATGACGGTCGTGCCGTACACCGGGTTCACCTGCAACTCGCTCTGGTTCGACATCACGAAGCCGCCGTTCAACGACATCCGCGTTCGCCAGGCGGCCTCGATGGCCGTCGACCGGAAGGGCCTCGTCGATGCGGCGTACAACGGGAAGGGCGCCATCCAGAACATCGTCCCGGCCGGGTACTCGGCATGGACGCTCCCGGTGGACGACCCAAAGATGGGGAACTCCAAGCAGTACCTCGAGCACAACGTGAAGAAGGCGAAGGAACTGCTCGCCTCCGCGGGCCACACCAACGGCCTGACCACCACGCTCAGCGGCACCACCGGCTACGGCGCGACCAACAACCAGGTGATGGAACTGCTCGCGGAAATGCTGAAGGAGGCGAACTTCAACGTCACCCTCAACATGAAGGAGTACGCCGCGCACATCGCCACGACGTTCGTTGGCAAGTTCGATGGCATGGCCGGCGGGGTTGGCTCAACGTTCTTCGAACCCGACGACATGTTCACGAGCCTCTACTTCAGCACCAGCCCGCGCCGCAACACGCTGGTGAACGACCCCAAGGCCGACGAGCTCATCCTGAAGCAGCGCCAGGAACTCGATGTCAACGCCCGCAAGGAAGTCATCAACGAGATGCAGCGCTACTTCGCGGAGCAAGCGTATCTCCCGCCGCTGGCCGCCGGCACTACGTTCGTGGGTATCCATCCGTGGCTCAAGAACGTGTATCCGAAGGCAACCGGCGCGTACGACAGCAGCTGGATCGCCAAGGCCTGGCTCGACCGCAGCTGAGGTAAGCGCAGTGCGAACCGGGCCGCTCTCTCGGGCGGCCCGGTTCTCGCGACAGGAGGTTCGGAATGCGCGCCTACGCCTTGCGCCGCCTCATCCTGGCGGCGCCGACGTTGCTGGGTGTCACGATCATTCTTTTCGCACTCGTGCGAATGCTCCCGGGAGATGCCGTCCAGCAGATCCTCGGAGAGTACCCCGGGTACGCCTCTGACGAGGACGCGCTGCGGAAGGAACTCGGGCTGGATAAGCCCATCCCCCAGCAGTACCTGAGCTGGGTCGGCCATGTGGTGCGCTTCGACCTGGGGGAATCGCTGCAGACCAAGCGGCCAATCACCGACGAACTGCGGATGCGGGGTCCGGTGACCTTCGAACTGGGGATCCTGGCCATCTTTCTCGGCCTTTGCATCTCGATCCCAATCGGGGTGCTCTCAGCATTGAAGCAGGACTCCCTGGCCGACTATGCCGCCCGCACCCTCTCGGTGGGCATGCTGGCGATTCCAGGCTTCTGGCTGGCGACGCTGGTGATCACGCTGCCGTCCATCTGGTGGCATTGGACACCGTCGCCAACCTACACACGGTTCACCGAGGACCCTATTGCCAACCTCCAGCACATGTTCCTGCCGGCGCTGATCCTCGCGACTGCACTCTCGGGAACGCTGATGCGCGTAACCCGGACCGAGATGATCAACGTCATGCGGCAGGACTACATCCGCACTGCCCGGGCTAAGGGTCTCTCAAACTACATCGTCTTGATTCGCCACTCGCTGCGAAACGCGTTCATCCCGGTGATCACGGTCATCGGACTACAGGTTCCGGTGATCATCGGCGGTTCGGTCATCCTTGAGAATATTTTCACTATCCCCGGGACCGGACGGTACCTCCTGGAGGCCATCAGTAAGCGGGACTACCCGGTGATCCAGGGCATCAATCTCCTGCTCGCCCTGGTCGTCATCTTCACCAACATCGCTGTCGACCTGTCGTACAGCATCATCGATCCCCGGATCCGGTACTCCCGATAGGGAGAAGGTGACTTCAGTATGCTCGAAGAACAGGCTGGCACTTTCAGCTACGTGCCGCCCGCCAGTAGTCGATTCAGGGTTCTGAAGCGATCCTCCCGATTCCTGGTGGAGAAGCCCCTCGGGGGCATTGGCGCCATCATCATCGCCGTGCTGTTGCTGATGGCAATCTTCGCTCCGCAGATCGCCCCGTTCCCCTACGCGGAGAACCACATCTCGGACCGCCTGCAGGGACCATCGCTGAAGTACTTCTTCGGCACGGACGCATCGGGGCGCGACATTTTTAGCCGGATCGTCTACGGCGCCCGGGTTTCGGTGGTCGTCGGCTTTGGCGCCGTCTCTATCTCGGTGCTGATCGCGGCCGTCCTGGGCATCGTCTCGGCGTACTACGGGGGGCTGGTCGACACCCTGATCCAGCGCCTCGTGGACATCTGGCTCAGCTTCCCGTCCCTCGTCATCCTGATCAGCATCATGGCGGTTATCGGCATGGGGCTCCCGAACCTCACCCTGGCGATTGGCCTGCTCTTGTCGGTCGGCTTTTCGCGAGTTGTCCGGGCGTCGGCGCTGACGGTGAAGGGCAACCTCTTCATTGAGGCCGCGACCACAATCGGCGCGAGCGATATGCGGATCATGTTCCGGCACATCCTGCCGAACGTGGTGCCGACCATCATCGTTATCGCGACCGTGCAACTGGGCGCCGCCATCCTCATCGAGTCTTCCTTGAGCTTCCTGGGCTACGGCGTTCCGCCGCCACGTCCGTCCTGGGGCGGCATGCTTTCCGGTTCGGGGCTTGTGTACTTTACGAAGGCCCCATGGATGGCCATCTTCCCCGGTGCGTTCATCACGCTCGCGGTGTTCGGCTTCAACATGCTTGGTGATGGCCTGCGCGATGCGCTCGATCCGCGGCTGCGCGGCTCCCGGTAGGACTGCCTCGGCAATCGCCAGGGGACCCCTCTTTCGTTGTGCTAGCATTGACGGCAGTGGCGCTCGCGCCCTGCCGTTTTGCATGGCGCATGCACCGGGAGGTTGATCGATGACGGCAACCCGGACATCACGGCGGGCTCGCTCCCAGGAGACGATCGACGAGTACCTGCTAAGCGAGCAGCAACTCGCTGACATGTACTACTACATGCTCCTTGCGCGGCGGCTGAATGAGCGGATGCTCGCCCTGAACCGCCAGGGCCGCGCTCCCTTTGTTATCGCCGGCGCGGGGCAGGAAGCCGCCCAGGTCGGAGCGGCGATGGCCCTGAAGCGCGGAACCGACTATCTCGCCCCCTACTATCGCGACCTCGGGATGATGCTGGTTTGCGGGATGACGGCACGCGAGGCGATGCTCAACCTCCTTGCCAAGCGCGACGACTGGAACAGCTATGGGCGGCAGATGCCTTCGCACTGGGGCAGCCCCGACCGGAAGATCGTCACCCAGTCGAGCGTGGTGACCACCCAGTTTGTCCACGCCGCCGGGATCGCCCTTGCCGCGAAGATGAAAAAGGACCCCATCGTCGTCCTGACCTGTTGCGGCGAAGGCAGCACGAGCCGCGGCGACTTCCACGAGGCGCTGAACTGGGCGTCGATCCACCAACTGCCGGTCATCTTCTTCGTCCAGAACAACGGCTATGCGATTTCGGAGCGGAACGAGAAGGCGATGCCGGTGAAGCACGTGGCCGACCGGAAGCGGGCGTACAACATGCAGGGCGCGGTCTGCGACGG
>JBDHWA010000089.1:0-7764 GCA_039809945.1 Dehalococcoidia bacterium
CGTCGGGATAGTGCCGCGTCCCATCGGGGAGCGTTTCCGCGAGGACGTTGCCGTCCCGGTCAAGGATTCGCCCCCGGTGAGGATCATGAAACGCCGACAACACGCGCGGGTTTCCGTCAGCTGTCGCCAGGTCCATGCGGAAGACCTGCCAGTAGGCCAGAGTCCCGAGGAAGACAATGGCTACGAGAAGCGCGGCCGTGCCCGTCGCATTGAGCCGCCGTTCGAACCCACCGGGAATGAGCACCGGTTCATTCTAAGCAGGAAACCAAACAGGGAGCCCGATTGGGGCTCCCTGCAGGGAATGAATGGTGCGGTGACTGGCCGAACCTAGCCGCGCGGGAGGCCGAGGCCGCGCGTGGCGATAATGTTCCGCTGGATCTCGTTACTGCCGCTGTAGATCGTGGACGGGACCGCCTGCAGGTGGCTCTCCGGCATGTCCCCGCCGAGCGGAGCACGCGGCTCTTCCGGCATCATCTGCCCGGAAAGGCCGAGCATGTTGACCGCGAAGTTGTAGATTCGCTGGCCGAGTTCCGACTGGAAGATCTTGACCACCGAGGCTTCGTAGTTCGGCACCATGCCGTTGGCCTGGATGTAGCCGATGCGGTAGCCGAGGAAGCGGCCGACGTTGTTGGCGACCACATGCTCGGCCAGGCGTGTGCGGTACTGCTGGCGGCGGTCCGCTGGCCCCTCGCGCAGGTTCTTCGCCAGTTCTTCGAGCGTACGCTTCTGCGAAGCCGTGGTGCCGATGCCCGAGCGCTCGAAGTCGAGGAGCGTCATGCCCACGTACCAGCCGCGGTTCTCCTCACCCACGAGGTTCTTGGCGGGGACGCGCACGTCTTCGAAGAACACTTCGTTGAAGTGGTGGCGGTTGGCCATGTTGATGAGCGGGCGAATGGTGAGGCCCGGCGTGTTCTTAATGTCGTCGATGAGGAGGAAGCTGATGCCCCGGTGTTTCGGCGCTTCCGGGTCCGTCCGCACGAGGCAGAACATCTGGTTCGCGCGGTGCCCGCCGGAGGTCCAGATCTTCTGGCCGTTGATGACGAACTCGTCGCCATCGCGCTGTGCGCGCGTCTGCAGGCTGGCGAGGTCCGAACCGGCGCCCGGCTCGCTATAGCCCTGGCACCAGATGTGCTCGCCGCTCGTGATCTTCGGAAGGTAGCGGCGCTTCTGCTCTTCGTTCCCGTGGATGATCAGGGTAGGGCCAATCATGCCGACGCCGAAGCCACGGGTGCCCGTGTCGGGCGCGCCCCAGTAGCCGAACTCCTCGTTGAAGACCATCTGCTCGTAGATGGAAGCGCCGAGGCCGCCGTACTCCTTGGGCCACGCCGGGGCGATCCAGCCGCGCTGGGCCAGCTTCTGATTGAAGCCCTTCGCGAACTCGAACTCTTCTTCGTTGCGGCTGCCGAGGGAAGCACCGCCAGCTTCGCCATCACGGCCATTGTTCTTGATCAGGAAGTCGCGCACCTCAAGGCGGAGCGCCTCTTCCTTCTCGCCAAATCGCAGTTCCATCAACACCTCCAGGCGGCAGCCGCTTGGCTGGCTGCACTACGCCTCACTATGCGCGGTCGATTCTGCCAGATACTGCTAACCGTGGGAAATGCGGGCCATCCCCGTCACTCCGAGAGTTCCGGTTCCATGGCGTCCGCCGGGCCCGCGCTCATCAACTCGTTCCACACCTGCCGCGTCGCTCGCGCTGTGACCTCATAGTCGAACCCCCGCCGGCGGAGGAACCCTCCGACCTTCGAAAAGAACACCTCGTAGCTGGTGCGCGGAACCCGGCTGGCGCGCCCCCTCGCCAGCGAAAGCGCCGTTTCGTGGTCGTCGAGGTCCTTCGTGGCCTGGTCGGCCGACTCAGGGTCGATCCCACGTCCGAGCAGCTCGTAACGAATCATCCGGCGGCCTCGGGGAGAGAGCCGGCGGCGGTCCTCCACCCATGCTTCCGCGAACTTCTGGTCATCCAGGAGGCCTGCCGAGCGCAACCGCTCCACTTCCTCGTCGATGGCCTCGGGATCGAAGCCGCGCATCGCGAGCCGCGTGCGCATCTCGTTTTCGCTGCGGGGCCGGGCTGAAAGCAGCCGGAGGGCCGCCTCGTGGGCGTTGACACGCTGCTCTGCACGGTCAATCTGCTGGAGCAACTCCGCGTCGACAGCCCTGCCTTCAGTCAGCCCGCAGCGCTCGCACGCCTCGTCGCTCAACAGGAACTCCCGGCCATCGGTCAGGACAATGAGCCGTTGCCGGTTGCGAGGGAGGTTCCGGATCTCGGTTATGACCGGACTGGGAGGTTCGTCCATAGCTGGCTAGCGAGCCGTTGCCGGCTCCGGCTGCGATTGTGGGGCAGCGCTCCCAGAAAGGCCAGCCTCCCGGCGAATGTCCACCTCGATCGTGGCGGCAAGTTCTGGGTTGTCATCAAGGAACTGCTTCGAGTTCTCGCGGCCCTGGCCGATGCGCATGTCGCCGAAGCTGTAAAAGGCGCCGCTCTTCGAGAGCACGCCATATTCGACGCCAAGGTCCACGATGTCCCCGGAACGGCTGATCCCGCGCGGAGTCGTAAACATGATGTCGAACTCGGCCTGGCGGAAGGGCGCCGCAACCTTGTTCTTCACGATCTTCGCTTTCACCCGCCGTCCGACGACGTCGGTCCCGCGCTTGATGGACTCAACCGGACGGATATCGATGCGCACAGACGCATAGAACTTCAGCGCCCGGCCGCCGGGGGTGACCTCCGGGTTGCCGAAGACGATGCCGACCTTCTCGCGGAGCTGGTTGATGAAGATGACCGAGGTGCTTGTCCGCGAAATCGTTGCCGTGAGCTTGCGCAGCGCCTGGGACATGAGCCGGGCCTGGAGGCCGACGTGCGCGTCCCCCATGTCGCCTTCGATTTCGGCGCGCGGCACGAGGGCGGCAACGGAGTCGACGACGATGACGTCGACTGCGTTGGAGCGGACGAGTGCCTCGCAGATTTCGAGCGCCTGTTCGCCGGTGTCCGGCTGGCTGACCAGCAGGTCTTCGAGCCGGATGCCGAGATCGCGCGCGTACCCCGGGTCCATGGCGTGCTCAACGTCGATATAGGCGGCAGTCCCGCCGAGCTTCTGAGCCTCAGCCATGATGTGCTGGGCCAGCGTGCTCTTCCCGGCCGACTCCGGACCGAAGATCTCTGTCACGCGGCCGCGGGGAATCCCGCCGACGCCCAGCGCGATGTCGAGCGCGAGGGAGCCCGTGGAAACCACGTCGATAGGCGCGGCGTCGCCTTCGCCGAGCTTGATGACGGCGCCCCGGCCGAACTGCTTCTCAATCTGGGAGAGCGCGAGTTCGAGTGCGCGGGCTCGGTCGTTTTCAGCCATTATTCACCAGCAGCGTACATGTGCGGCAGAACGATGCCCAGGCATCGGACGACCCGCCGACGCGGATAATAGCGACTTGCAAACAAATGTTCTAGTCCCTGTTTTCACTTTTCCCGGTGTCCCGCACGAGGACCCGCGATGAGGCTCACCGTGCGCGTGACCCCACGCGCTGGTCGTGATGCCGTCGGCGCCTTCGACGCCGAAGGGCGGTTGGCCGTTCGCGTCCGGGCCGCCCCCACGGATGGCGAGGCGAACGCCGCCGTCACTCGCCTGCTGGCGAAGGCGCTCAGCCTGCCATCGCGCGATGTGGTGCTCGTCAGCGGGGCCGCCTCCCGGGTAAAGGCGTTCGACATCCCGCTGGAACGTGCCGAAGTGGAATCACGGCTGGCTTCGAACCGGGAGCCGTAAGCGGCGCCAGTGGTACCCTGAACTAACTGCAGCATGCCCGCCAGGCGTGCTGACAACTGTCAAAGGACCCCCATCCCAAGTGCCCGCAAAAGACCTTGAGACGATCGTGTCGCTCGCCAAGCGGCGCGGCTTCGTCTTCCCGGCCGCCGAACTGTACGGCGGCTTCGCCAACACGTACGACTACGGCCCGCTCGGCGTCGAACTCAAGCGCAATATCCGCGAAGCCTGGTGGCGCTCGATGGTGCGCGAACGTGACGACGTGGTCGGCCTCGATGCGGCGCTCATCACGCACCCGCGGGTCTGGGTCGCCAGTGGCCACGTTGCCACCTTCCATGACCCGCTGGCCGACTGCAAGAAGTGCCACATGCGCTGGCGCGTCGACCACATCGCCGAAGGCCAGTACGGCGAACCGAAGCGGAATGCCGCCGGCGAACTGCTCTGCCCGAACGACGGCGGCGAACTCACCGAGCCGCGCATGTTCAACCTCATGTTCAAGACCCAGGTTGGCACGATCGCCGATGACGAAAACGTCGCCTACCTGCCGCCCGAGACCGCGCAGGGCATCTTTATCAACTTCGAAAACGTCGTCACATCAATGCGGCGCAAGTTGCCCTTCGGCATCGCCCAGAGCCGCGTGAGCTTCCGCAACGAGATCACCCCGGGCAAGTTCATCTTCCGCACGCTCGAGTTCGAGCAGATGGAGATGGAGTACTTCTGTTTCCCGCCGAAGGACCGCGACAACCCAGAGGAGTACCTCGCACTCCATCGTGAATGGATCGACTACCGCCTCGCCTGGTATCGCGATGTGCTCGGCATCGATGCCTCCCGGCTGCGCATCCGCTACCACGACAAGGAAGAACTCTCGCACTACAGCGCCGGCACCGCCGACATCGAGTACGACTTCCCGTGGGGCTGGGGTGAACTGGAAGGCATCGCCGCCCGCACCGACTTCGACCTGACCGCTCACGGCAACGAGAGCGGTAAGCCCATCACCTACTTCGACGAGGAAACCAAGCAGCACCTGGTTCCGTGGGTCATCGAACCGGCGGCGGGGCTGACGCGAACCCTCGCAGTGACGATGCTTGAAGCGTACGACGAGGAGCGGGACGAAAAGGGCGAGACCCGCGTCGTCCTGCGGTTCAAGCCGGCGATCGCGCCCATCAAAGTGGCCATCCTGCCACTTTCGAAGAACGAGGCGCTGCGCCCAACCGCGCGGCGCGTCTTCGAACTGGTGCGTCCAACCTTCATGGCCCAGTACGACGAAACGCAGTCCATCGGCCGCCGCTACCGCCGCCAGGACGAGATTGGCACCCCGCTCTGCGTGACGGTCGACTTCCAGACCGTGGGCGAGAACGGCGAAGCGGGCGATGACGCGGTGACCATCCGCGACCGTGACTCGCAGGAGCAGGTGCGCGTGCCGATCGGCAAGCTGCTCGACGTCCTGCGTGAACGCCTTCCAGGCTGCTAAGCAGGCCGTTCGGTACCACAAAGAGGCGTCCAGCGATGGACGCCTCTTTCTCTTCCAGGGGTTTGCGCAAGCTACGCTTTGACGCCTGCGTCCCGGCAGGCCTGGCCGTACTCCGCGAGGGCGATGACCACCGGGTCGTTCGCCGCGAGGTCGCGCGGGCCGAAGTGGTTCGTGAGGGCTTCGTAGACGTGTGCGCTTGCGAGCTTCACGCCATCCTCATCGTGCTCCCGGCTGCGCTGGCCATACTCGGAGATTGCTTTCACCAGCGGCTGGTGGGCCGAAAGGTCCAGCGGACCGTAGTGGTGGGTCATCGCCTCGTAGAGGCGGGCGCTCGCCTGCTTGACGCCGGCCTCCGGGCCCATGACTGCTTCCGTGCTCATGCTTCTCTCCCACTGAGGAATTAATGTAATTGTAACATACGCGAAACAAGCGCGAAACAAGGAATTTTCGCCAGCCCGTACCCTTTCGGCCCACCCGGACCATGAGGCCGCACATGAAAACCATCGAGACTCGTCCCGCCGCCCCCGGCGATGCTTCCGACCTGAGCAACCTGCTCGCGCAGCGGCACCGCCGTGACTGCACGCGAGTGTCGCGACTGAACCCTCAGCTCAAAGAACCTGCCGCCTGGCGGCCAATGGTCGACGGTTTGCTGGCCAATCCCCGGGCCGATGTGCAGGTGGCGATGCGCGCCGGCGCCGTCGTTGGTTTTCTTGCCGGCGAACGCATGCTGTTGGACCCGGCCGACTTCGCATCGTTGTTCATTCCGCCCCAGTCGATACAGATGGGGTTGCAGGGCCACGCCGTCGCAGACGGAGAGGACGCACTGAACGTCCTGCGGTCGCTTTACGCAGACCTCGCGCGGACATGGGTCGACGCCGGGTTCTTCACCCATCGCATCTCGATAACCCACGGCGACGCCGAACTCCAGGAAGCCTGGGTGACCCTCGGGTTCGGGCGCTACATGACCGCTGCCACCCGCCCGACCGCCGACGCGGTGGCTCAGCCGCGTCCACGCTCGATCCGCATCGAGCGCGCGTCGCCGGAGGACATCGAGGACGTGATGGCGCTCGCGGACCACCTGAACGCGTGGCACTGGCAGGCGCCGATGTTCTGGCCGATGCTCGAAGCCCCGATCGCCGCGGCTCGCCAGTTCAATCTTGCGGGCCTCCGCGACGCCGATGTGCCCTTCTTCGTGGCGTACGAAAGTGGGCGTCCGGTCGGGATGCAGACGTTCCTCCGTCCCGGGTTCACGCCGCCGATTGTTGACCACGCGTCCGACGTCTACCTTTTCGAAGGCGTGGTGAGTGACGATGTTCGCGGGGGTGGCGTTGGCGCAGCCTTGCTTGCCCACTCGATGGAATGGGCGCGGCGGGCCGGGCACGAGACCTGCACACTCCATTTCGCCTCGGGGAACCCATCGGGGGCCCCCTTCTGGCTCGGGCACGGGTTCGCACCGGTCGAACACACGATGGAGCGAGTCATCGACTCCCGTGTGACGTGGGCCCGCCCGAAGGGTTCGTGACGCCTTCCGTGCGCCACTGATTGCCCGACCGTACCATTCGCCCGGATGGGAATGGCGGGTGCGCGCGGCGGGAAGGCTCTTTCGAAGGGCGCGAATCAGCTGGTCCACACCGGGATAGCCACGGCGCTGGCCCTCGTCCCTGCAGCGTTCATCCCTCAGCTTTATGACGACTTCACGCTTATCAAGCAGGCCGGGCTGGCGGTTGCTGCGGCCCTCACCCTCGCGGGATTGGTGCTGGCGGGCTTCCCGATGCCCGCAGCCCGCCCGGCACGGATCGCTCTCGGCGTCTGGCTCTTTCTCGTCGTCGTTTCCGAGTGGCTCGCCCTCGATCCCCGCGGGAGCGTCCTCGGGGTCTACCAGTACCGCCAGGGACTCGTAACGCAACTCGCTTACGTCGTACTTTTCCTCGGCGGCGCGCACCTGAGGGCGATCGGCAGCCGGTTCGCCGAACGCGCGCTGCTGGCCGGAGGGCTGGCCGTGCTCGCCTACACCGTCATCCAGGGACTCGGCCTCGACCCCGTTGACTGGTGGACCGACACCTCGGAACGGGCAATTGGAACCATTGGCAACGCGAACGAACTTGCCGCGTTCGCGGTCGTGGCGCTGGCGGCTCTCCCGGTCGCGTTCGAACTGCGCGGAAGGGCCGGGCCAATCGTCGCCGCGGCAATCACCGGGTCCGTGTGCTTCGTCGTACTCCAGGCCGAGAGTCGGTCAGGGCTGGGCGCTCTGGTCCTGTTCGTCCTGCTCGTGCCGGCGGCCTGGTGGGTCGCGAAAAATCCCTCGCGGACGCTTGCCCGGCCGGGCGCTGCGATTCTCGCCGGGTTCGCCGCCGGAACGGTCTGCGCGTTCGTCATCGGCAGCCTCGGCGGCACCGCCGGGCGTGTCCAGGGCGGCGTCGCGGGTACCGATGCCGGCGGTTCGACCAGGCTGGCGCTCTGGGAAGGGACACTCGCGGTGATTCGCGCCGAACCGCTGCACGGAGCGGGTCCTGACGGCCTCTTCCTCGCCTTCCCCGTGCATCGCCC
>JBDHWA010000090.1:0-7760 GCA_039809945.1 Dehalococcoidia bacterium
CCGGGGCTTTCGCGCGGAAGGTCTCGTTCGCCAGCTGCTTCTCCAGCCGGTCGGCGTGCGCCGAGGCTTCGCCCAACTCCTTTTCGAGCCGGGCGCGCTCGGCCGCCGCGTCGACCTGCGGGAGGGCGACCGCCACCTCGGTGTCGGCGACGCGCCCGAAGGCCCATTCGCCCGCCGGGACCGGCGCATCGGCAGCGAGCACCTGCAGGTCCACGCGTGAGGTGAACCCGGTGGCGGCGGACGTCTCCGCCAGGGCGTCGCGGTAGCCGGAAGCACGGAGAACCACCTGAGGGCGGGCGCCGGCTTCGAGCTTCTTTTCCGCGCGGATGTTGCGGATGGTCCGGTTCACCTCAATGACGTGGTCCATCCCGGCCTCGGCGGCGGCGTCCTTCCAGTTGTTCCCGCTCTTCGGGAACCAGGCGACGATGAGCTGGCTCGCCAGGTCGTCGTCGATGTGGGCGCGGAGGGCCTGCCAGAGTTCTTCGGTCACGAACGGCATGAACGGGTGGAGCATGCGCAGGCCGTGGTCGAGGACGTGGACGAGCACCTTCAGTGGGCGCTCATCGCCGCTGGTGAGCCGCGGCTTCACCATCTCGATGTACCAGTCGCAGAACTCGCCGCGAAGGAAGTCCTCGATCTGGCGGCCGCATTCGCCGAGCTGGTAGGCGCGGAGGAGCGAGTCGACGTCGATCTCGAGCTGTTCGAGGCGCGAGAGGATCCAGCGGTCTTCGAGGGCGAGCGTCTCGCGGTCGAGCGGGTGCGGGCGCTTCACGCTACGGTCGCCCAGTTTCATGAAGACGAAGCGCGCGGTGTTCCAGAGCTTGTTCGCGAAGTTCCGGGCCGAGGCCAGCCGGTCATCGCTGTACTTCTGGTCCGCGCCGAGGGTGGCCCCGGTAATGACCGCGAAGCGGAACGCGTCGGCGCCGTAGGTCGCAGCCGAAACGAGCGGGTCGACCACGTTGCCGCGCGACTTCGTCATCTTCTCGCCCTTCGCATCGCGAATCAGGCCGTGGAAGAGGACGTTTCGGAACGGCATCGAGCGTTCTTCGCCGAGGCCGCGCATGTTGTAGAGGCCGAACATGATCATCCGGGCGCACCAGAAGAACATGATGTCGTAGCCCATCTGCATGTCGGCCGTCGGGTAGAAGTAGCGCAGGTCTTCGCTGTCATCCGGCCAGCCAAGGTCGGCGTGCGGGGCAAGCCCCGAACTGAACCACGTGTCGAGCACGTCCTGGTCCTGGCGGAGCGCACCGTCGCATTCGGGACAGCGCTGCGGGTCTTCGACCTGGCAGATGACGTGCTTGTTTTCGCAGTACCAGACCGGGATCTGGTGGCCCCACCAGAGCTGGCGGCTGATGCACCAGTCGCGGATGTTCTCCATCCAGTTCAGGTACACCTTCTCGAACCGCTGGGGGACGATGCCGATGCGGCCCTCGGTCACGGCGCGAATGGCGTCGCCCGCCATCGAATGGCCGGGTTCGTACTCCTTGTTGACGGCCAGCCACCACTGCTCGCTGGGGAGCGGCTGGAGCACCGTCTTGCAGCGGCTGCACACGCCAACGCTGTGGGTGTAGTCCTCCACGTGGTCGAGGAAGCCCTCGTCTTCGAGGTCGCGAAGGATGGCCGCGCGCGCCTCTTCGACGCCGAGGCCGGCGTAGGGGCCCGCTTCGTCATTCATCTTCCCCTGCAGGTCGATGGCGACGATGACCGGCAGGTCGTGGCGCTGGCCGATCTCCCAGTCGTTCGGGTCGTGGCCGGGAGTCACTTTCACGGCGCCGGTGCCGAACTCGGGCTTCACCGCATCGTCCGAGACGATGGGGATCTCGCGGCCCATGATCGGCAGGAGCAGGCCACGGCCGCGCACCTCCTCGTACCGCTCGTCGGCCGGGTTCACGGCCACGCCGGTGTCGCCGACCATCGTCTCAGGGCGAGTCGTCGCCACAGTCACGAAGGCGGGCAGCGGCATGCCGCCTTCGCCGACGACGGGGTAACGGATGAAGTAGAGCTTGGCGGCCTGCTCCACGTAGTCGACTTCGAGGTCGCTGAGGGCGGTTTCGCAGCGCGGGCACCAGTTGATCATGCGCAGGCCGCGGTAGATGAGGCCCTGCTTGTAGAGGTTCACGAAGGTGGTGCGGACCGCCTTCACGATGCCCGGGTCGAGGGTGAAGGTGTTGCGCGACCAGTCGGCGCTGGCGCCGAGCTTGCGGTGCTGGTCGGCGATGCGGCTGCGGTACTTGCGCACCCACATCCAGGTGCGCTCGACGAACGCCTCGCGGCCGAGTTCCTGGCGGGTAATGCCTTCCTTCGCCAGTTCGCGTTCGATCACGTTCTGGGTAGCGATGCCGGCGTGGTCTTCTCCCGGCAGCCACAGGGTCGGGTCGCCCTGCATGCGGTGCCAGCGCACGAGGATGTCGGTAATCGTGTCTTCGAGGCCGTGGCCAAGGTGCAGTTCGCCGGTCACGTTCGGCGGCGGCATGACAATGGTGTACGGTTCGCGGTCCGGGTCGATCTTCGGCTGGAAGTGGCCGGCCTCTTCCCACATGGCGTAGATGCGGCTTTCTACACTGGCCGGCTCGTAGGCAGGGGGTAGGGTCGAGCCAGGCGTCTGCGTAGTCATCTCAAGTCCTCAGGGGTGGGTGGGCCGCCCGGGTGGGCGGACTGCCAGTGTACCAGCCGCCGCCCGCTCGCCCAGTCCCCCGGCGACGGTTCGCCGCGTCACGAACCCGGCATGCCGACTTCGAAGTAGCTCTCGGTCAGCCAGTCGCGGAGTTCGTCATCAATCTCCGCCGCGCTCGTGACGCGCACCGCATAGAACGTGCGCGCCGTGCGCGAGCGCATGGTGCGGCTGATGCGCGGGCTCGTCAGCAGGCGGTTGAGACCGAAGGTGACGTCGACCCAGCGCTTCTTCGGCCGGATCTCGACGAAGTTCGAGCGGCCTTTGAAGAAGATGCCAACGTTCACCGGCTCAACGATGACCGGGCCGAGGCTGGCCAGGTGGCCGCGCACGGCTTCGAAGATGGCGCGCTCTTCCGGCGGACGACCGGCGAAGTAGCTGTCGACGGACAGGGCCGGGGCGCAGACGTGGGCGCGGCGGGCGAAGAACTCCCGGCCACAGGCGGGACACGACCACGGCTCCATCGCGGCATTGTGCGCTGGAGGGAGACCGCTGGCGAACGGGCCCGGGCGTTCTCAGCTGGCGCGAAGGAGCCGCCGCTGGACGGGCAACGCCGGGCCCGTGAGCTGGTGGAGCGTGGCTACCGGGGCGCGCCAGGGGTCGATGTGAAGGTCCGGGCCGGGCATCGCGAGGGTGAAGCGCACCTCGGTCGCGCCCGCCAGTTCGGCAAGGGGAACACGCGTACGAATGAGCGAGAGCGCCTCGTGGACCGTGTGGAGCGGCGCCTCGGGCCGAAGCGTGAAGACGCGGCTAGCGCTGCCGTAGCGGACTTCGAGCCGCACTTCGCGGTAGCTCTGGGGCCAGGCGGGAGCGGTAGCCGCGAGCGTAGCGCCGAGCCGTGCAATGCGGCTGTCGACCGCTTCCGCGGCGACGGGAGCATCCCAGGCGAAGTGGGCGCTCAGCGGTTCGAAGCGGGGCAACGGCTCAGGTGCGGCCTCGTTCGGGGGGCAGAGCACCGGGAAGCGCCGCGCCGTCCGGGCGGCGGCCGAAGCCTCGGCGATGCTGGACGCGACCGCACAGCGCACATCGAGCCCGCTCCAGTTCCGCGCGAGGCCAACGATAGAGAGCGCCGCTGCGCCTTCATCGGCGAAGGAAGAGTCGAGGCTGTCGAGGGAGAGAACAAGTTCGTTTCGCGACAGAATCGCGACATGCGGTGTCGCGCGGGTGCGGATGATAGCAACGACGGCTTCCAGGGCTGCCAGCACGCGGGCGGGCTGTTCGGGCGCAAATTCGATGCCGGGGCAGCGCTGGCGAGCCTGGGAGACCGTCATCCCGGCTTCCACGCCGCCGGCCGACGCTTCGACGGAGACAGCGGCGAGGAGGGCGCCATCTCCGCTGCCGCGGAGGAGTCCGAGCGGCTTCACGGCATCGGGGCGGAGCCGACGGGCAAGCTGGATGGGCAGGCGGGGGAAGCTGAGGACGGCGTAGCGCATCTCGGTATTCCTGTTCAGGATTGTTCTAGATTAGAACGTATGTTCTAAAGTGTCAATACCCCTTTTGAGGCGGCTTGCGTTCGGCCAATGGAGAAGGGACGCCCGCTGGGACGTCCCTTCTCGCTTCGTGGCGGGTGAACCGGAGGGTTAGTTCACCGGCGCCTGGCTGCTGGAGGGCGCGGCGCCATCGCGCTGCATGCCGCCGCGCGGGCCATGCCCGTCCCGGGCGTGCACTTCGTCGACCTGGTCGTCGAGGTGGCTGGTGAAGTCGCTGAGCCGCTCGTCGGCCTGCTCCTGGGTGATCTTCCCGTCGGCCACGAGGCCGGCGAGGGCGGTCTTCGCGTTCTCGGTGAGGAACGCCTTCAGCTCGTCGCGCGACTTGCCATGCTCCGCGGCGACGTCCGCGAGCGACTTCGTGCCCAGTTCCGTGCGAAGGGTCGCCTCGTCGACGCCGAGGAAGCCCGCGAGGTCTTCGAGGCCCGCGGCCATGCGCATGCCGCCGGGGCCCCGCATGCCGTCCGGTCCGCCGTGGCCGCCACGGCCGCCCATGCCGAAGAAGAACGCGCCGCCCTCTTCGATGCGTTCGCGCATCTTGTCCGCCTGCTCCTGGGTGACCGAACCGTCGGCGACCTTCTCGTCGAGAACCTGGAGGTTCGTGGTCTTGATGGCGTCCTTCAGCTTCTGGACATCGACGCCGAGGTTGGCGGCGAGCTTTTCGAGGTAGGCGTCGCGGTCTTCCTCGGGGGTCGCGGCAACGTTCGTGGCAATGGTCTGCAGCTGGCTGTCGCTCAGGCCGAGCGCGGAAGACGAGCCGTTGTTGCTGCCGAGCGCGAAGAGCGTACCGCCCGCGATCGCCGCGACGGCGGCCACTCCGGCGCCCATCGAGATGAGCCTGTTCCTGTTGATGTTCTGTGCCATGGTTCTCCTTGCCCGGCTGGGTCTGGCCCGAGGGCCGTGCTTGCCGGACAACGGCCATGTTCGAGAGTGGTCATGAGCGCCACATTGGGAGTTCCTGTGAACTCTCTAAGGATTTGACCGCGCGTTGACCCGGGCGCGGGCGACCGAAACCGGGTGACGAAACGCGCACGCCACGCCACCCGCACTCACGTTCTATACTCCCCGCACATGGCTACCCCTACTTACTGTCCTCGCTGTTCGATGACCCTCACCACCAAACTCGACGGCGGCCGCGAACGCCCGGCCTGCCCGTCCTGCACCTACATCCACTACGGCGACTTCTCGATTGGCTGCGCCGGCGTGGTCGTCCGCGATGGAAAGGCGCTGCTCGTCCAGCGCGGCCAGAACCCCTTTGCCGGGTCCTGGCAGATCCCCGGCGGGTACGCCGAACACGACGAACCGCTCTCCGAAGCCGTCGAACGCGAAGTGCTCGAAGAGTCCGGCATCGAAGCGCGCGTGCGCGACGTCATCGCCTTCCGCCACTCGCTCGGCGGTTCGCTGGGCGGCCCGAGCACGAACATCTACGTCATCTTCCGGCTCGAATCCCTCGGCGGGGAACCCCGCTTCGACGGCGACGAAATCGCCAATGCCGGCTTCTTCAGCCTCGACGAGATGACCCGCATGGACGCAGTGCAGGGGCTCTCGCGCTGGGCGATCGAGAAGGCGCTCGCCGCCGAAGACCACCACGGCCTGGCACCCGATACGAATGGCCCGGGCGGCGGACGGCCCGGCTGGCAACTCTTCGGCGTCCGCGCCGTCTATTCACTGGATGGGTAAGCACATGGAATACCAGAACGTCCTCGTCGAACAGCGCGAAAGCGTCACGGTCCTCACCCTCAACCGGCCGGAGCGGCTGAACGCCTGGAACAACGAGATGATGTTCGAGTTGCGTGACGCCGTCGAACGGGCGAACGCGGACCCGTCGGTTTCGGCGCTGGTGTTCACCGGGGCGGGCCGCGCCTACTGCTCCGGCGCCGACATCGGCGGCTGGGCCCAGCAGATCGCCGCCGGGAAGGCCGCCCTTGGTTCGGCCACGGCGGGCGAAGACAACTGGGTCGCCTTCCTCCGGCGCATGCCGAAGCCCACGATTGCCGCCGTCAACGGCGTGGCCGTCGGTGTCGGCGTGACCCACATCCTGCCGATGGACATCCGCATCGCCAGCGAGAACGCGAAGTTCGGCTTCGCCTTCGTGCGCATGGCGCTCGTCCCGGAACTCGGGAGTTCCTACTTCCTGCCCCAGCTGGTGGGCCTCGGCCGGGCGCGCGAATGGTGCCTGACCGCCCGCACGGTCGAAGCAGCCGAAGCCGAACGCGCTGGCCTCGTCTCCGAAGTCGTCGCACCGGAGCGCCTGCTCGACCGCGCAGTCGAACTCGGTCAGATGATCGCCCAGCACGCGCCGGCGGCCGTCGCCCGGGTGAAGCGCGTGCTCGACATGAACGCGACAGACTCGGACGTGCCTTCGGTGATGCTGCGCGAGAACGCCCAGAACACGGCCGCGCGCCTGGAGCCGGACCACGCCGAGGCCGTCGCTGCCTTCACCGAGAAGCGGAAGCCGAACTTCCGGCGCTGACGCGGATCCCTGCTGCCCGAGCCGTTCGTGTTGGTCGCGGGGCCGCATGCCTTGTTGTCTCGGCCTGAATGAGGTCAGAAATCGCCCCTGTTAGCAGTAGCGAAACTGTCAATTACTCGCTCACTATTCAGGCTTGAATTACGCGTCACTCTGGCGAAGACTGCGCGCATCATGAAAGCACTGTTGATTGCCGCACTCATCGCCCTCCCACTCTTCGCTGCCTGTGGCGGCGGCGACGATGGCGGCGGCGGCAAGAAGACGAACGCCGCAAGCACCGCTGCCATGGCCCAGGGCTTCGTCGCCGAACTGACGAAGATGAAGCAGTGCATCCAGGATGAAGTCGACGGCAAGAGCCAGTGCGGCGGCAACCTGATCTCCGCCGACCCGGTTTCGAACCTCTGCAACGACGTCCACACCGGGCGCACGAACCAGTACGCGGGCGCGGATTACACCCGCTTCCAGGCCACCTGCGAGGCGTGGTCGGACGTCCTTGGTTCGCCCATCAAGGAGCGCAACGCAAAGATCGACCAGATGATCACGGACCTTGGCGCGATAAAGTAACGCCCCGGTCTACTGCACCCCGAGGAGTTCGACCTCGAAGATGAGGTCCGAGTTGGCCGGGATGGGGCCGTTCGCGCGCGAACCGTAGCCGAGCGCCGCCGGGATGTAGAGGATGCGCTTGCCGCCGACCTTCATGGTGGCGACGCCCTCGTCCCAGCCCTTGATGACCGAGCCGGTGCCGATGATGAACGTGAACGGCTGGCCGCGGTCCCGCGAGCTATCGAACTTCGTACCGTTCACGAGCGTCCCGGTGTAGTGCACGGTCACGCGCTGGCCGGTCTTGGGGCTGGCGCCGGTGCCGACGACTTCGTCTTCATACTTGAGGCCGCTGGCGGTCACGGTTGGGTTGTTCAAGGTAATCGGTCCTGTCGTTGCTGATTTGGGTTTGGTGGCGGTGGCTTCGGGCGTCTTTCCAGTACTCGCCGAAGCGGAGGGGGCCGCCGAGCCGGTTGGCGTTTCGGCGTCATCGTCGCCCCCGCAGGCTGCGAGGAACACGGCCGCCGGCAGGGCGCAGGCAAGGCCAAGGCGGAGAAGCGTGCTTCGTCTCATACAGGCAGGGTAGGGG
>JBDHWA010000091.1:0-7731 GCA_039809945.1 Dehalococcoidia bacterium
ATGGTAGGCGATCTGGGGATTGTGGATTTTGGATTGCGGGTTTCGGATTGGCGTCGCCTGGCCCGATAACGGGCTGGGCTGGATGGGGTAACCCGCAATCCGCGCTTGACTGTTCTCAAGGTCTGTCCAGCAGCGTTTCTACCAGCGCATCGATCTTGCCGGCGATGCCGTCCGTGCGAAGCGCTTCCCTGATCCGCGTACGGGCTGGTACGAAACTGAGGCCGCTGATATCGACTCCTCCCGACACGGCCTCCGCCTGGACGCCTGCGTCAGCGATGTCCTGGTGCAAGCCGTCCGCCGGATCGAAGGACGGTATCGGCAGTTCGAACATTACCTTGTCGAAATGCCGCGCTCCCCACTGGCCGCGGGCCTGAAGGTGCTGGACCCGCACTCGCGCCGTCTCGCTGTTGAGGACTGTGACGAGGAAGGCGGCCTCGGCGCGCGTATCTGCGGCGGCCCAGTAGGCCGTGTGATCCACGAGGGCGTCGTCGGACTGCAGGATGGCGGCAGCGGGAAGGCTGCCGGCCTTTGAATATAGGACTCTGAGGGGCGCCATCGGGAACTGTGCTCTGAGTTCGTGGTGGAAATCGAACCGATCCAGCAAAGTCAATTTGCCGCTGCTGTGCTGTTGCCAGAAGTCTTCGGCCCGCCCCAACCAGGCCGAGAGCTTCGGCAGCCCCGCGAGCCCGGCGCCGTTGCTATCAACCACCTTGTTGCCAGCCCAGGGGCTGATGCAGAGCGCTGGATCGAGCAGCCGGAAGGGCGCGATCGACTCGCCAAGGTAGAGCGGGCGGAGCGCGGCGGACTCCACGGGCATCTGCAGTGGCTGGAGGTTCCGCCACGGCGGCTTTTCCAGCCGATTCTTCCGGCTCCTGACGAGCGGGGCCGCGGCAGAGCTCCCCGGCCCTGAGGCGGTGACCCGCTCCACCATGCAGAGCATCCGCGGGAACATGGATGCACCGTTCCTAAACCGTTCGCGGTACACGGAACCACCGGCCATTTTGGGGGCTTCAGGCCAGGGCGCGAGGACCTGCTTGAGTTGACCCTGCGCTTCCGCAGCCGTTGCGTCGCGGTTCTTCAGCCGCCCTCGGAAGCTCGTCACCGTGGCCGGCAAGTGGCCCGCGGCACGGTGCGTGGCGAAGAGCACGCACGAGGGGACCGGGAAGAGCGGCTGCACATTTTCATCGAACGTCCATGCGTCCTCGAAGCGGCATTCCACGATCCCCTGCACGCGTCTTTGGACCTTGATGGGCCATTTCCCCGTCCGGAACCCGGCGAACTGGGCACGGTTCATAGCGGCGTAGGGCATGACGAATGCGATCTTTCCGCCGTCGCGCAGGTAGAGTTCCACGCAGCGGGAGAAGAAGTAGCCAGAGAGGTCTTGCTGAGTTGCGACCTTTCCGCCCGCCCATAGCCCCCGGTTGCCGCACTCTTCTTTGAAGCGCTTTTGCATGGCCGTTGACATGTAGCGGTACGACAGCCAGGGCGGGTTGCCGATAACGACGTGCGCCCGCTGCCCGGTGGATGAGAGCCAAACAGGGCGGCTCAAGTTGCGGGCAACGTAACCCCAGATATGGTCCTTCCCTTCGTCATAGAGCCGTTTGATCTCGCCGTACGTTCGCACGAGGTCGCGGCGGTCGATATCGGAAGGAACGTCCTGGCGGTCGAGCCATCCCTTGAATGCTTCCGCAGGTTGGCGCCGCGCGCTGTGGTCCAGCATCTCTTTCAGGACCGTATCAAAGACGGCAGGCTTGCTGGCCACCGCAGCGGGGAAGAGGAGCTGTGTGCCGTCGTCGGTACCGATTTCGATCTCGCCCTCGACTACCACGCGTCTGAGGTTCCATTGCAGGGAGTCGCCGAGGTAGACGGGGATGCTCACTGGTTCGCCCAGGTTATTGAGGAGGCCTTTCAAAGCGAGGAGATACGTTACCCGTGCGATGATCGCCGCCACCGGGTGCACATCGATGCCGTAAACCTGCGCACAGACGCCGCGTAGTATCTCCTCCGGCGTGTAGCCCGCCGCTTCAGCGGCGCGACGGTAGCGGCGGATGCTATGGAAGAGGAACGCTCCGCTGCCGCACGAAGGGTCGAGCACGCGCTGCTCAAGCGGATCGTCGATTGCACGTTCGCAGACCATTTCGGCGAGCCAGTCCGGGGTGTAGTACTCGCCGAGTTCATGCCGCGTCTGCGGGTCGATCAGGGACTCGTAGAGAACCTTGAGGACATCCGTTTGCACGTTCTTCAGCTTGAATCGGGCCACCTGCGCAGCGATCTCTTGCGTGACGTCCCTCCCTTCCGGGGAAGCGAGCACCCAATCAAAGAAGTCGGATTCCACGGCGCCCAGGATCCCTTGCTGGGTGAACAGTTCGCCGGAGAGCAGGTCACCGGGGAGTGGAAGTTGAAACCCGGCCACGACCGTTGCCATCGTCTTTGCCACGATGGTGAGGTACGTGTGCTGGAACCACAGGTCATCGCTTTCCACCGAAGAGCCGTACACCATTCTCAACCGGTCTGACCAGAGTTCCCGGTGGAGCCGCGTATCCGGGCGAGCGGCAACCGAGTCCCACGCCTTCGCCAGCTTTCGCTGGGCTATGAGGTAGGCGAGGCTGCGCCTCCCAAGCTGGTCGGAAACCTTCTCTGGATCCGGTTCGATATCGGCGTTGGGCGCCAGTGCCGCCTCCAACCAGGCGAGGAGCGAACGCCCGCCGTCTCGCCTGGTCTGGTGGGTTTGCAGTTCAACCAGGGTCGCGTCGTCCAGTTCGTAAGCAACAAAGGTCGCCCCGTCCGTGGCGACACCGATGAAGCGCTCGCCGGCCTTTTCGTGCTGTTCTCGCATGTACTGGGTCAGTTGGTAGGTCGCGTCGGCGGTTTCTTTCCGCAGGTCGCGCTTGAACTCGAAGACGGTGCGGCCGAGTAGTGCATCGATTCTTCCCGTGTCGACGCGTTTTTCGTGTGTGATATCACTCGACGGGATGCCGAGGCCGTCGGTCAGGAGTTTCCACACAAGCGTCCGCACCGTCTCGTGCCCAGGCCGTCGAGCAAGGTCGGCAGCTACTTGATCCAGTTCCGGACCGCTCAAAGCCATCGCCGGATTCTACCCACTCAGCCTGCGGCGATCCAAGCCGCCCGAATCTCCAATCCACAATCCGAAATCCCCAATCCACAATTGCATTGACTTCGGGCGTAGGCTCTTGGTGGAGGCATGAAGCACATGACGACTGAAGCGCCAGACCGCCAGGGCGAGCCGATCGCTGCGACGGTCCGGAAAGTGGTGGAGGCAGACCGCAAGCACCTGACGGCTGTGATGGCCCGCGCGTTCGACGATGATCCGATTGCGAACTGGTTCGCCGCCCAGGACAAGCGCCGCGCGCGCCGCATTTACGACTTCATGGACGTGGCCTACCGGATTACCGCTCCGGCAGGCGAGTTGTTCACGACCGATGACCTGCAGGGCGGGGCGTACTGGTCGCCGCCGGGCAAGTGGAAGATGGGCTGGCTGCAACAGGCGATGCTCCTGCCCGCGATGGTTCGAACGGCGACGCTCCGCCGTGTGCCCGCCATCGTGGGCGGTCTGAACGCTATCGAAGCGAAGCATCCGCATGACCCGCATTACTACCTGCTCGCGCTCGGTGTGGAACCCGACGTGCAGGGGCACGGTATTGGCGCGCGGCTCATCGCTCCCATCCTCGAGCGGTGCGACCGCGAGGGAGTGCCCGCCTACCTCGAGAGTTCGAAGGAGCGGAACGTGCCGTTCTACGAGCGGGCCGGCTTCAAGGTGACCGAGGAGATGGTGGTGCCCAGGGGCGGCCCGAAGATCTGGCTCATGTGGCGCGACCCGCAATAGCCGCCGGGCGAGTTGGTAGAATGGCCACATGACGAAGTTCGAATCGGTGCTGTCGCAGGCGCTCGAGCTGGATGCCGATGAGCGGTACTTGCTCGCCGTGCGGCTTGAGATGAGTCTCGAAGAGGCGCGCGACCCCGGCTACGATGCCGCCTGGGAAGCGGAGATCAAGCGCCGAGTCGAAGAAGTGGAGCGGGGCGAAGCGGACGAGATGGAATGGGAGGACGCCATGAAGGTGATCTTCGACGATTAATGGCGCGTGTTACCTTCACGCGGCAGGCAACACTGGAAGCCCGGGATGCCCGCTTGTGGCTCCGTGACCGGCAGCCGCGCACCGTTGAGGGGTTCCGCCGGCGTCTGGAAGACACCCGCCGCCTGCTCGGAGAGTTCCCGATGGCGGGGCGGCCCGAGTCGGGGGACACCAGGCGGCTTTCGCTGGACCCGTATCCCTATTCACTGGTCTACCGTGTGCTGCCCGGCCGTGTTTCTGTTATCGCGGTTCCCCACAACAGTCAGGGCGTGCGCTACTGGCTCGAACGCTGACGTTCAGTGCTTGGTCACCTTCCACGTGCCGTCGCCGGGCCACTGGAGGCGCTTCATCCCCTCGCCTTCGCGGAACGCCAGGTAGGCGGCCGATTCGATATCGATGACGAAGACGTGCGCGGGGCCTTCGGGACGCCAGCCGAGGTGTTCCCAGTATGGGCCTTGCTGGTCCTCCGGCATCGGCAGTGCGCGGCCCCACAGCTTCGCATCGCCCTCCTGACCGTTCTTGTTGCTGGTGGTGCTGTGGAGCATGCAACGCGGGTCGCGCAGGAGATCGCGGGCTTTCTTCGCCTGCCAGATGCCCCCGAGGACCAGGTTGCCGTCGAAGAGGGTCCATTCCGTAGGGCTGATGCGCGGGTAGCCGTTCTTTCGAATCGTCCCGAGCATCATCAGTTCTGTGGCCCGGAACCGCTGGTAGCAGAGCGCGGCCAGCGCCGGGGCCTCCTGTTCGAACTCAGACCATGAAGCCATTGGTTGCTCCTGCGGCAGGATGGGGCAGCCATCATTGCATTCCGTCGGGGGTCTGAAAACAAGGAAGCCCTGCGTGCAGCAGGGCTTCCTGTTAGGTCTGCGGGCCTGGTTCAGCGCGTGAGCCAGGCGAACTGCTGCGGCTTCCGCTGTGCGCGCGCACTGATCATGATGTTCACGATCGCAGGCTTATCGGAGTTCACCGCCTCCTCGAGCGCGGGGCGCAGTTCTGACGGTTCGGTGACGAAGAAGCCCTTGCCGCCGTAGATGCCGGCCATCGCTTCGTAGTGGGCGCGAGGCGTATAGGCGCTCGGAGGGATCTTGGTGGCGTCCGGTACGAGTTCATCCGGGCCGCCGCCAACACCGTTGTTGTTGATGATGATGAAGGTGAGGTTGTTGAGGCCGTAGCGGGCGGCGGTCTCAACCTCCATGCCGCTGAAGCCGAAGGCGGAGTCGCCTTCGATGCAGAAGACCTTCTTGTCGGGGTGGACGGCCGCCGCCGCAATGGCCTGGCCGAGGCCGACGCCCATCGTGCCGAAGGTGCCAGCATCCAGGCGGTGGCGCGCGAAGTAGTTCGGCATCAGGGTGCGGCCGATGTCCATCGTGCTTGCGCCTTCGTTCTGAATGATAGCGTCGCGCGGGATGAAGTCGCGGATGTCCTTGTAGACCCGGTAGTAGTTCATGGGGGTCGAGTCGTCGGCCATGTATTCCGCAACCTGGGCGGCATTCTCTTCGATCTTCTTGCGAAGGCCGGTCCACCACGTGGTCTCGCTCGGGTACTGCCACGGCACCGACTTGAGGTGCGCGTTGAGCTGCGCCGTGATCGCCTTCGCGTCACCGACGAGTGCGACTTCGGTCGGGATGTTCGTCCCGATTTCTTCGGCCGAGATGTCCATCTGGATGACGCGCACCTTCGGGTCGAAGCGGGGCGGTTGGCCGAAGTGCATCATCCAGTTGAGGCGGGCGCCCATCAGCAGGATGACATCGGCGCCGAGCAGGGCCTGCGAGCGGGCCGGGGCGATGGAGAGCGGATGGTCGTCGGGCATGACGCCCTTGCCCATCGGCGAGGCGAGGTACGGGAGCTGCGTAGCCTCGAGGAACTCGCGCACTTCGTTTTCGGCGCGGGAGTAGGCGGCGCCCTTCCCAACGATCACGAGCGGGCGCTCGGCCGACTTGAGGGCCGCCATGGCCGCCTCGATGTTCTCCTGCGGCGCCTGCGTGCGGGCCGGGTCCGGGCAGCGGGCCGGGAACTCGAGTTCTTCTTCCTCCACCGAGCCGGTGATGATGTCGCCGGGCATGTCGAGGTAGGCGGCGCCGGGGCGTCCACTAATGGTCGAGCGGATGGCCTGCTCGACGTAGAAGGGGATGCGCTTCACGCTGTCCGGGCGGGCGGCGTACTTCGCATACGGGCGGGCGGTCTCGATCTGGGGTGCTTCCTGGAAGGCGCCCTGGCCGTTCTGGTAACTGTCGTTCGCGCCTCCGATGAGGAGCATCGGCCAGCAGTTGGACCAGGCGTTCGCCATGCCGGCAATGCCGTGGATCATGCCCGGGCCCGAAACCGCGAGGCAGACGCCCGGGCGCCCGGTGAGGTAGCCGATGGCCGCCGCTGCGTAGCTCGCGGCCTGCTCATTGCGGAACCCGAAGAACCTGATGCCCTCGCGCTGGGCGTGGACGGCGATGGGGATAACCGGGATGCCGACGATCCCGAACATGTACTCGACGCCCTGCTGCCGCAGGGACTTGGCGATGATCTGCGCGCCAGTCAGTTGTGCCATGGAAGGCTCTCCGAATCTCTCTTGATGATGCCGCCGAATCATACGCGAACCATCCGGAAGGCGGCACCGTCGGGCATCCATCCGGGTCACACCCCGTCAGCAGATGTCGCGCACGGGCCGTAGCATCCAACCCCGTATGGAGGTTTGCAGTCATGTCGAGTAACAGCACGGGGCTTTTCGAGCGCCTCCGAACCCAGGTTGCCGCCGCATTCGAGAAGAGCGACATCAAGCAGAAGCAGCAGGCTCTGGGCAAGTCGTGGTACTACGACGTGTGCGCTCTGCCCTTGCGGCCAGGCAAGCCGCTCCTTCTCGGCCTGAACTGGGGCGACGATCCTTCAGCCCGGCATCTTCCCCAAAAGTCCGAGCCCGGCCAAAGCAGCTTTAGCACAGTCAAAAGCTGGCGGTTTATCGCAAGTTCCGAGCCGTTTCTTCGCCGGTACTTCCACCTGCCGAGTGATCTGAACTACTTCAACGTATGCCCGTTCCGTTCGGAGAAAGTCACGGACCTCACTGATCGCGATTGGCGGCTGGCCATCGACGAGTTCTTCCTCGATGCGATCGATGCTGTGAACCCCCCGAGTGTCTTAATGCTTGGCGCATCGAACGTTGAGCGCTTGACCAAATACAATATTGTCAATACGCACATGGTGTCAGTAGATGACAACGGCCGCTCTGTGAATGCTCACGTCGGCACACTGCGGGGCAGGGCGCTTGAAGCCGTTCCGTTCTTCGCCTTGCCACACCCTGGCAACCACATCAGCACGCAGGCGCGACAGCGCATCTGGGCAAAGGCGTTCGAAAGTCGTTAGCGGCCCCGGGCCTCATTTGGTTCGACCCGGGAGGCTGGCCTGCCGACCCGTCCCAGGCTTGCTGCCACATGCAGCCGCCATAACATGAGGTGCCGCGTTGGCAACTCATCAATCTTTCGACGAACCGAGCCGCCAGCACTGACCGCGACACGGCCAGTGGGTCCGCCAGTGAGCCGACCGCCCAATCCTTCCCAGGATCCTGGTGCAAGGGCTCCAGCGCCGGGCCAACCAGATGGTCAGCCAGAACGGCGGCACTGTGGCTGAGGTCAGACCGTGAATCACCCGGTCACGCTGG
>JBDHWA010000092.1:0-7699 GCA_039809945.1 Dehalococcoidia bacterium
TCGCGGCCCCAGCGGCGTTCGCCACGGCCCTCGCGGCCTTCGCGCTCGCGGAAGTCGCGGTCGCGGCGGCTGGCAGGCTGCGCGGAGGCGCCGCCTTCGGCCGAATCGTCCCGTTCGCGACGGAACACCCGGCCCTGCGGCGGGTTGGCCTCTGCGGCGGGCGCTTCACTGGCTTCGGCAGCGGCCGGGGCAGCAGCCTCGGCGGGCGCTGCGGGCGCCGGGGACTCCGGCGATTCTTCTGTCTTCGCTTCGCGCTTGAAGGTGCGCCGCGTGCGGGGTGCAGCAGCGGTTTGTTCCCCGGCTTCAGATGCAGCCGTGGTGGCCGCCTCCTGCGCGACCACTGCCGCGACGTCCACGACGTCTTCGGGCGGCGGCGCTGCCTTGGCGCGGGTTGTCCGCCGGCGAGGCGCAGGCGCAGCTTCAATCTCCGCGCTATGGCCATTCGTGCTCATGAGTTGGGCTTGCGTTTCAGTATCTTCCAATGGGACTACCAGAGTGGTACAGGGTGATGTCCGGGGCCGGACGGAATAAGTGCTGAGCGAAAGATCTGCCGCGCCCGTCTTGGTTGCTCTCTGGGCGCCGGGAGAAAAGGTGGAGGGACTGGCTGTGCTCGCTTCGCACTCCGTGCCAGCACGAACACATTACGACGCGCCACGGCGGCATGCAACATTTCCGCTGACGTGCCAGCTGCCGCTGACTCGCCCTGCCGCTGCGTGTAGGCTTGCGGGCGATGCGAATCGGCGCCGCCACCATCGATATCACGCCACCCGTAGGCACGCCGCTCGACGGGTACGGCGGCCGGACCGACGTGTCCCTGGGCGTGCATGACCCCCTGTTCGCACGGGTGCTCTACCTCGATGACGGTGTGACGCAGGTCGCGCTCGCCGTCTGCGACCTGATCGGCATCGGCAGCGGGCTCGCCGAACGGGCGAAGGAGCTCATCGCCGAACGGCCGGGCATCCCGGCTTCGAACGTGATGCTTTCGGCGACGCACACCCACGCAGGCCCCGCGGGCGTCCGTGGGCGCGGCGAGGCCTCGCTGGTCGAACAACTGGCGCGCAAGGTGGCGGGCGCCGTGCGCGTGGCCGAACGGAACGCGGTCGAAGGGGTGCTCAAGCACGGGACGGCGCACCTGTCGAGCTTCGCCCAGAACCGGCGTCACCCCGATTGGCCGATTGACACCCAGCTCGACGTGGTCGCCGCCGACACGCCGGACGGCCGCAACATCGCGACGGCGGTGCGCTACGCCTGCCACGCCACCGTCCTCAACTTCGACAACCTCGAAATCACGGCCGACTACCCCGGCGAACTCTGCCGGACGGTTGAATCAGTGATTGGCGGCGGTTCGCAGGCGCTCTTCTTCAACGGCGCGTGCGCGAACATCAACCCGGCGTGGACCCGCCAGGACTTCGCCAACGTCCGTCGCATCGGTTCGATTGCCGGCGCGAAAGCCGCAGCGCTCTCGCAGGAGTTGCGGCCGCTCGGGCATAGCCACCAGGGCGACAACATCCGCTGGGACGAACACACGGCAAAAGCGGTCGAGGGCACGCTCGTGCGCGGCCCGCTGCGGGTGGCCTCGCGCAGCTTCGCGGCGCCCTACCGCCGGGGACCGGACGACTCGGTGATAGCCGCGCAGCTCGACGAACTCGAACGAGAGTTCCGGGCGTCCAGCCCGGGGCTTTCTCCGGACGCCCGGCGCGAGGCCATGGCTCGCCTGACCGCGGCTCGCGGTGAGCGACTGTCGCTCCTTCGCGTGCGCGGCAAAGGTGAGGCACGCCAGCAGACGGTGCAGGCTTTCGCCCTCGGCGACAACCTGCACCTCGTCGCGCTCCCCGGCGAGGTGTTCTACGAGACGGGCGAGGACATCCACCGTCGGTCGGGGCTGGCCAACCTGCTGGTCGTCGCGTACGCGAACGATTACCCCGGCTACTTCTGCCGGCCGGAGGCGTACGAACAGGGCGGCTATGAAGCGGGCGTCACGCCGTTCGCGCCAGGAGCCGACGGCCTGCTCGCGGACGCAGCAGTGGAGGCCCTGCGCGCCGTGTCGTGATGCGAGCGCTCGCATTCGAACCCGAAGGCCGGTAGATTCGGCCGCCACACCCTGCCTGGGAGGCACTCATGCCCGGCGCGCTCGTCCTCACCGCTCACGGCGACGATATGGAGTTCTTCGCGGGAGGGACCATCGCCCTGCTTTGCGAACGCGGCTGGGACGTCGATGTCCTTATCGCCACCGACAACAGCCGCGGCACCTTCGAACTGACAGCCGAGCAGATGTTCGGGCTTCGGCTGAAGGAAGCGGATGCCGCCGCGAAGGTCCTCGGCGTGCGCAGCGTGAGTTGCCTCGACTACCCGGACGGCTTCCTCTGCGACACGCCGCACACCACGCTCCGCGGCCAGTTCATGGAGGCGATTCGCCGCCACCGGCCCGCCGTCGTCTTCACCTGGGACCCGTGGGCGCCATACGAGAACCATCCGGACCATCGCGCGGTGAGCTGGGCGGCGATGGAAGCCGCCTCGTTCGCCCACTTCCCGCTCTACTACCCGGAACAACTGGCGGGCGGTCTCGAGCCGTACTACGTGCCGGAGGTGTGGTACTTCGCCAAGAACCCGGTGGACGTGAACAAGCGGGTGGCCCTTTCAGACGCCGCGATCCAGAAGAAGATTGACGCGCTCTGCTGCTACGACAGCCAGATGGTGCTGACCCTCCGCGACCACCAGATCGCGATCGAATCCGCGCCGTACGACGTGCCTCGAATCACCCGACTCGACCCCCACGATTACCACGACTACATCGACCGCACCGTGCGGCGCGGGGCGCAGCGGGCCGGCCGCGAAGCCGGGATGGAATACGCCGAGCAGTTCCGGCGAACACGCTGGGGCGGCACTGAACGCCAGGCCCCGGACGGGGCCATCCCACCGGACACGGTGTAGCGGTCACTCCTGCACGAGCCGGTTCATCTCCTGGACGATGTGCCAGTAGCGGGTGGTGCCCTGCACCTTCAGCCGCTTTTCGAGCGACCCGTTGAGGTCGAATCCCGGCGGCCGGTCGACGGGCAGCACGGAGAACAGTTCGCGGTCGCGCAGGAGGACCGCGCTTTCGCTGCCGGCAGCCAGGTCCGCAGCGCCGGGCGGCACTTCGGTGCGAAACAGCGTGACGAACCGCGTGTAAGCGTCCGGGCTGAATGGCTCGAACGCGGTGCAGGCGGCGAGGTTCGCAAGGTCGTCAGCCGTGCGAACGATAGCCGCGGCGTTACGCAGGCCACGGTCTACAAGCGCTGATTCAAGCCGCAGGGCCGTCTCTTCCGAGGGGTCCGTGGATTCGAACACGAGGTTCCCCGACTGGAGGTACGTCGTCACGCGGTCGAAGCCGGCGGTCTCACAGAGGGCGCGCAGGTCCGCCATCTTGATGCGGTTGTGGACGCCCACGTTGATTGCGCGGAGGAACGCGGCATAGCGCATCCCGCAAGTGTACGGACGCCGGCAACCAGCCCCGAGAGGCTGCTGTCAGTACACCCAGGCCACTTCATACCGGACGATGGAAACATCGGTCTTGGCCGGCTTCACCGTGCGCGTTTCGAAGCGGGCGATATCGGGCGCATCGAGCGCGGCCCGCTGGTCCCGCAGTTGCTGCAACTGCGCTTCGAGCGATTCCTTCCGGCTTTCAGCCGTGTTCTCCATGCGGTTCTTCGTCAACACGCTGCCCATGCCGGTCGTCTTCACGCGCTTGGACTTCCCGGTGAAGACGTTGAGGTTCGCGAGGATGGCGGACAGCACCGACATCCATTTCTCGAACTTGCGGCCCTTGATCTCCTGCGAGCGCGTGGCGATGTCCCGTTCGAGCTTCGCGATTTTCGTGTCGAGGGCTTCGCGCCTGGTCGAAACGCCGCTGGACGTGCCGACACGGAGGGCGAACGCGGCCGAGTCCTCGCCCGGGAGGGAGAACAGCTTCGTCTGCGGGTCGTAGAGCAGGGTGGCGGCAAGGCGGTCATCGAGCCGGTCCTTGAGGGTGCGTTCGATGGTCTTCGCCCCGCCGGTGGCCGCGACGAAGCCAGGGAGGTCGCCGTAGCTCAGGCCGGGCGGCGGCGCATCGGTCAGCCGGTCAATGTCGAGGTCGAGGGGGTCCTGCTCCGTGAACTCGCCGGCCGCCATCTCGGGCGTGAGCCGGAAGCCCATCGTCTTCTGCATCTCTTCGCCTGACTTGTAGCGCACCGCTGCCCGGACGACGACGTACGGCTCCGCCATCGTGCCGCCGCGCAGGTTGAAGTACTTCGCCTTGAGCGGCGCAGGCAGCGGCGGCGCAGCCGCCGGAACGGGCGGCGGCGGAGCAGCCGGCGCCGCCGAGGCAGCCGCTGGCGCACTCGCAGCCTTCTGGGGCGCTGCGCCCGCGACGTCTTCGCCCAGGCGGCGAATCTCGTCGCGGGTGATGGGCCCGCGCAGGTACGACATCACAAACCGCGAGTTCACCAGTTCCGGCGCCTTGCGATGGATGTCGTGGACAAGGAACACGCGCTTCTGGACCGAGGAGATGAGTTGTTCGAACGGGACATCGTGAGCCGCATCGGCGAGGGCCGCTTCGATGCCCTGTTTCACGCGGTTCTGGTCCTGCTCGGTCTGCAGGCGCCCGATGGCCCAGAAGCCCATGTTCGCGAGGCCCTTGTAGTCGAGGTCCACCGGGTTCTGCGTGGAGAGGAGCACGCCGACACCATAGGCGCGGGCCTGCTTCAGCAGCGTGAGCAGCGGCTTCTTCGTCGGCGGGTTCGCGGAGGGCGGGAAGTATCCGAAGATTTCGTCCATGTAGAACAGCAGGCGCAGTTCGCTGGTGCCCGGCTGTTTCCGCATCCACGTCTTCAGCTTGTTCAGGATGAGCGCTGTGACGAACAGGCGCTGGTCGTCTTCGAGGTGCGCCGTGTAGACGATCGAAAGCTGGGGCAGCCCGTCGGGCGTCCGCACCCACTTCTCGATGTCGATCGGTTCGCCCTGGCGCCAGACCTCGAACGGCGGCGACGCGACCAGGTTATTGAGCGCGAACATCAGGCTGTTGCGGTCCTTCTGGGGGAAGAAGGCCTCCATCGGCAGCGCGCCAACCTTGTCGATCGGCGGATTCGCGACCTGCCCGATGAGCGCCGGGAGGTCGAGGCTGTGGCCCTGCCGCCACGCGTTCTCGATGAGGCTGAAGAGGAGGATGTACTCGCGGCTGCTGACCTGGTCGGCCTCGATTTTCACGAGCCCGAGGAGGGCCGTCACCACCGAGTCGATCTCGTCGCGCAGTTCCTCTTCGTTTGTTTCGAAGTCGACGCCAGGCGCTTCGAGCGAGTCGATCAGGTTCAGCGGGATGCCGGCCGTCGCGCCGGGGGTGTACATGCGGATGCGGTGGCCCTTCGTGTAAGCGGCCACGTCGGCGGCTTCGATGCCCCAGTCGTGCAGGCCCTTCGTCCAGAGCTGGCTGGCAGCTTCCGCCATTTCGGCGGTGGTCTTGCCCTCGCGTGTGGCCTCGTCCTTATCCACCCAGGGCTCGAACTGGTCAGGCGCGAGGCGGTCGAAGGCGAGGGCGAGGTTCCCCATGTCGCCCTTCGGGTCGATGACGATGACCGGGACGCGGCTCTTCAGCAGCTCTTCGATGATGCCGATGGAGAACCCGGTCTTGCCGGAGCCTGTCATGCCGATGACGATGCCGTGGGTGGTGAGGTCCCCGGAATCAAGCATGAACGGCTCGCCGAGCGACTTGTCCGCGGCGTTGAACTTCTTGCCCACATAGAGATCGGCCATGCATCACCCTCCGGCAGGATGCCGCCAAGGGTACCGTCCGGCCTCGCACAGGGCCACGCCCGGCAGGCGCCCGCGCTTGTCGCGCACTTTAGAGGCGCCTCCGTATAGTTCGGTTCACCTGAAGTTCCGGAGACTGCATGACCACCACCGAGACCGCCCTCAACGCGAAAGTCCACGCCCTGCTTGAAAACCAGATCGAGCGGGGCACACAGCTTGGCACCCAGGTGGCGGCCTATCGCAACGGCGAGCTCATCGTTGACACCTGGGCCGGCCAGATGGGCATGGACGACCCGCGGCCGGTCAACGGGGATACCCTTTTCAGCAGCTTCTCGACCACGAAAGGACCGGCGGCGCTGGCCCTCCACATCCTCGCCGACCGCGGGCTCATCGATTACCAGGCGCCCGTGGCGAAGTACTGGCCAGAGTTCGCCGCGAACGGCAAGGAAAACGTGACCGTCGCCCAGGCGATGAGCCACCAGGCCGGACTCCACACCGCGCCCTCGCGCGAGATCATTCTCGACTGGGACCGCGCGATTGACTACATCGCGAACGGCGCACCGGCATGGACACCCGGCACGGCAACCGGGTACCACGCGCTCACCTACGCGTGGGTCGTCGGAGGCATCGTGCAGGGAGCCAGCGGCCGCCACATCAAGGACGTCCTTCGCGAAGAGATAGCGGAGCCGCTCGGTGTAGCCGACTCGTTCTTCGTCGGCATCCCGGACGGCGTCGAAGACCGCCTGGCCACGCTCCAGACTCCGCCGGAGCCGACTCCCGAAGAGGCGGCGAAGAGCCCACTCGCGGCGATCCCGCCAGACCACGACTTTTTCAAGGCGATGCCGCGCGACTCCGGCTTGAACTTCAATGACATGGAAGTCCGGCAGGCCTGCATCCCCTCGGCGAATGGCCACTTCACAGCCCGCGCCCTCGCCCGGATGTACGCGGCGCTCGCAAACGGCGGCGAGATCGACGGCGTGCGACTCGTGTCGCAGGAGCGCATCGGCCTCATGAGCACGATCCAGACCCGGGAGCCGGATCGCGTGCTGTTTATGCCGATGCGGAAGAGCATCGGCTTCTTCAACGGCGGCAAGATGATGGGCATGAACACCGTGACCGGCCCGCGCGAGACAGCGTTCGGCCACTCCGGTGCGGGCGGGTCGACTGCTTTCGCCGACCCGGAAGCCGGCCTGAGCATCGCGGTGACCATCAACCGGATGCAGAACAACCTCCAGGGCGAAGGCGCGGCATCGGAGATCTGCGAACTGATCCGGAACGAACTCGGGGTCAACGGCTAAGCGGCAGGCGGCCGTGTCTCCGTGTAGCGAAGCCGGTACGATTGGCCTGTGACTCAGTACCAGGCGGCCATCTTCGACATCGGGGGAGTGCTCACCCACTCCCCCGTCACGCGCATCAAACAGTTCTGCATCGACCATCGCATTCCCGACGAGGTGCGCTGGGCGATTTTCGCGCCTGAAGACGGCCCCTGGTCCCGCTTCGAACGCAGCGAACTCTCGCGGGAAGCGTTCGCCGATGAGTTCGACCAGCACGTGCGCCCTTCCGGCACGGACGCCACCGGCCGGTTCTTCATGGAGTGGTTTTTCAAGGGCTTTGGCGAACGCACCGAGGTGGTCAACGCCGTCCGCTTCCTGCGCGGCAAGGTCAAACTCGGGGCGATCACCAACAACGTCGTCCGCGATGAACCGGCTGCCACCCGCACCTCCGGCATCGATGTGCAGAGCCTCTTCGACGTCGTCGTCGAGTCGGCCATCGAAGGCGTCCGCAAGCCGGAGCCGCGCATCTACCAGATCGCCTGCGAGCGGCTCGCTATCCGGCCGGAGCAGGCTGTCTTCCTCGATGACCTGGGCGCGAACCTGAAGGGCGCACGCGCGCTCGGCATGCACACCATCAAGGTCGACGACACCCTCAGCGCGCT
>JBDHWA010000093.1:0-7693 GCA_039809945.1 Dehalococcoidia bacterium
TTCTCAATGGCAGATTTCGCGATTGATGATGGCGGGAGCCGAGGAGTTTGGAACGCCAGAAGCACCCGCCGTGCGCATCGCATGCGGAGTAACATGTGGGCATGAAGCTGGCCATCACGATGTATCGCGACGAGGACGGCTGGTTCGTCGTCGAGTGCCCGGCCATCCCCGGGTGCGCAAGCCAGGGGCGGACAGAGGACGAAGCCATCGAAAACATCCGGGAAGCCATCGCGCTGTGTTTGGAGGCACGGAAAGAAGCCGGTCTTCCGCTCACGATCGATATGCGCGAGGTGGAGGTCCCGGCGCTTGCCTAAGCTCCCCAGGGTCTCCGGAGCGGAAGCCGTGCGTGCGCTGGAACGGGCTGGGGTGGCGTGTTTCGAGGCAACGAGGGAGCCACGTAGTGCTTCTCAAGGAGGGATCCATTCTCTCGCTATCGATACCGCAGCATCGGGAACTGGCTCCCGGCCTCCTTGCCGACCAGATAAGAAAGGCGGGCCTCAGCGTTGACGAGTTCATCGCCCTCCTCTGACGGCGCCGCTTGAGCTGAGTCAACGCCTAACACGCCCCTCCCCTACACTCGTTCCGTGGACCAATCCCGCATTCGCAACTTCTGCATCATCGCGCATATCGACCATGGCAAGTCGACCCTTGCCGACCGCCTGCTCGAAACCACGGGCACCGTCTCGAAGCGCGAAATGGCCGAGCAGTTGCTTGATTCGATGGATCTCGAACGGGAAAAGGGCATCACCATCAAGGCCGCCGCGGCCCGCATGAGCTACACCGCGAGCGATGGCGAAACGTACGAACTGAACCTTATCGACACCCCCGGCCACGTGGACTTTACGTACGAAGTCTCGCGCAGCCTGGCCGCGTGTGAGGGCGCCCTGCTCGTGGTCGATGCCTCGCAGGGCATCGAGGCGCAGACGCTCGCCAACGTCTACCTGGCAATGAACCTGGACCTCAAGCTCATCCCGGTCCTCAACAAGATTGACCTGCCGCACGCCGAGCCTGAGCGCGTCTCTGCCGAACTGGAACGCGTCATCGGATTCGACCAGGACGAGATGATCGCCGCGAGCGCGAAGGATGGCACCGGCGTACCCGCCATTCTGGAGGCCATCGTCCAGCGCATCCCGCCGCCAAAGGGCAACCCCGAGGCCCCGCTCAAGGCGCTCATCTTCGATTCGAAGTACGACGCCTACAAGGGCGTTGTGGCGCACGTCCGCATCTTCGACGGCCGGATGTCAGGCCGCGCCGACCTTTCCCTGATGCAGACCGGTTCCGAATTTGAACCGCTGGAGTTCGGGACGTTTAACCCCGGAATGCGCGCCCTCCCTGCGCTCGAATGCGGCGAAGTGGGCTATGTGGCCACGGGAATGAAAGACGTTGCGGACTGCCGCGTAGGCGACACCATCACGTTGCGGGAATCTCCCGCGGCCGAGGCGCTTCCCGGCTACCGCCAGGCGAAGCCGATGGTCTTTGCCGGCATTTACCCGACGAACTCGGACCAGTACCAGGACCTGCGCGAGGCCCTTGCCAAGCTGGTCCTCAACGACGCCTCGCTGGTGTACGAACCAGAGTCGTCGGTGGCCCTAGGGTTCGGCTTCCGTTGCGGCTTCCTCGGCCTCCTCCACCTCGAAATCATCGGCGAACGGCTTGAACGCGAGTACGGGCTCAGTCTCCTGACCACCGCGCCGAGCGTCGAGTACCACGTCCAACTGACGAACAACGAAGAAGTCATCGTCGATAACCCGGCTGACCTGCCGGATCCCTCGAAGGTCATGACGATCTCCGAGCCGTGGGCCAAGATCGACGTGATTACCCCGAGCCGCTACATCGGCCAGGTCATGGATCTCGTGACCGGCCGCCGCGGCCAGTTCCTGCGGATGGAATTCCTCGAAGCTGAAAGCGATGTCGCGCCCGGCGAGGCCCGTGTGCTTCTTGAGTACGACGTGCCGATGGCCGAGATCCTTGTCGACTTTTACGACCACCTCAAAGGTTCGACCAGTGGCTACGCGAGCCTCGACTACCAGCTCAAGGAGTACCGCCCGGCCCGCCTCGTGAAGGTGGACATCCTCGTGAACGGCGTCCCGGTCGACGCGCTCTCGCTCATTACCCATTCGAGCAACGCCGACCGTGAAGGACGCGTGCTGGTTTCCAAGCTCCGGGATCTCATTCCGCGCCAGATGTTCGATGTGCCCCTTCAGGCGGCTGTCGGCGGCAAGATCATCGCGCGTGAAACCATCCGGGCGATGCGGAAGAACGTGCTCGCAAAGTGCTACGGCGGCGACATTACGCGGAAGCGGAAGCTGCTCGAGAAGCAGGCTGAAGGCAAGAAGAAGATGAAGCGCGTGGGCAACGTCGAGATCCCGCAGGAAGCGTTCATGGCTGTCCTCAAGCTCCGGGACGATTGACGTCCCTCGTTCTGGCCGAACGGGCCGAAACTCACGTCTCTCCGGGCCATTTGCTGCCTGCCGTCCGTGATGCAGGCTTGCGCGAAACCTGTCCGAAATCTGGAGATGCTAGGTTGAGCGCATCGCATGGGCTGGAGCCCAGAACGGAGCTGGTACTGTGATCAAAGCGTTCGTCCTGATCGTCGTCGACCCTGCGAAGACGGTTGACGTTTTCGCCAGCCTCCGCGCCGTGGATGGCATCAGCGAGGTCTACCAGGTGATGGGCCCGTACGACATCGTTGCGGTCGTCGAAGTGGCCGCCCTGACCGATGTGCCGGCTGTCATCAGCAAGCACATCCGCGCTGTCGAGGGCATTGAAAGCACGACGACCTGCGTAACGTTCCCCGAAGCCGGCTAGTTAGCCGGTCCGAAGACGTCCATTCCCGGACTCGCTATCCTCGCGGGTCCGGGACGTTGACCACGATCTGCTCCTGGCTGTTCCGCGCGAGCAGCAGTTCGGCCTCGCCGTCCTGGTCCATGTTCTCTTCCATGTGAACCTCGTAAGGCGGCACGAAGATGAAATCGCCCGGTTCGGCGATGGCTTCGTGCTCGAGCTTTTCACCCCAGCGAAACCGCACACGCCCGCGCAGGATGTAGATGCCGGATTCGTTGCTGCCGTGGTGGTGCGCCGCTGAGCAGGCCCCGGGCGAATTCACGGCAGTACCCATCCAGAGCCCTTCCGAGCCGGTGAGGGTGTTGGAGATGCCTGATTGGCGCACCATGCCGGGGGTCTGGGCGGTGCCGCTGTCGCGTTCGGTGGGGCGGATGATCTTGACCATGGCCGGAAGCTTACCGCCCGGCGGCGCTGCAGCGATAGCGGCCGTGAGTTAGAAGATCGGTCCGCGCTCTGCCTGCTCTTCGCCGGTTTCGCTGCCGGGTTCCGTGAGGTTGAGGAGACCGGCGCCGTTCATGATCCGCCGCCGCACGGCCAGCAAGCTGGCGTCATCGGCGCCGGCGAGCACTCGCCGCACCAGTTCGAACAGGGAACGGGCGCTGAAGAGCGCGTACCGGTAGTTCTCGCAGGCGATTCGCAACGGCGCGCTGAGTTCCTCCTCGCGCTCTTCCGGGTCTTTCTCGCGCCATCCGTTCGCGACAATGACGCCCTTCAGGAGCTCACTCTGCTTCAACAGGTGCTGTTCGAGGCGGCGTTGGAGCCGGATGTACGGCCATTCCACCACCTGCTCGCGGGAGCTTTCGACTTCGAGGAACGCCCGGTGGCCTTCGTGCTCCAGCAAGATGGGGTCACCCGCTGTGTGCTGCACCGTGAATCCGACGAGCCGGAGCGCATCGACAACGGCGCCGGTGAACTGGGGGCCGTCTTCCCAGAGCAAGCGGCGGTGCTTCGCCAGCAGGTCGTGGCGGTCGCGAACGGCGTCGGCGTGGGCGCGGGCCTCATTCGCGGCGGTTTCGGCTTCTTCCAACTCTGCTTCGACCTGTTCGAGGCCGGGCAGCGCCTGTGCCCGCACCCAGTACGGCGCCGCAGCCCCGTGTTCGCTGCCGGCGTGCTGGCGGCAGGCGTCGACGAGCGCCTCGGCAAGCTCGGACCGGTTGGCGTACGGGCTGTCGGCCATGATCGGCAGGAAAACCACCTGGCCGCCGAGCACTGGGAACTCCATCGCAATCGGAACGCCCGCGCCACCAGTGGCGATGACCTTCCCGTGCCGCCGGACTTCGGCCTGGCGGTCGTCGAAGGCGGCCCGGTAGCGAATGTCGTCCCGAGCGCCGCGGAGCACCGCCGTGAACGGGTGGTCTTCGGCAACGATGCGCACGGTCTTGCCTTCCGCTGGCTTCAGGTGGGGCGGGCTCCAGGAGAGTCCCGCCGGGGCCGGCAGCCAGTGGTAGCGGTCGCACCCTTCGAACCCGAGAATCCCGCTCTCCGTCGCATCCGGCCGCCCGAGTACGACGACAAGCCCGCCCGCTTCGAGGAGGCGCCGGGTTTCTTCAGCACGCCGCCGAAGTTGCTCCGCTGCTGAGACTGATGAGGCCGTCGTGGGGGCGTTCAGGACCGGCCGGTCGTCGAAGGCGTCGTACTGCGCTTCGCCGCTTGCCAGCTCCTTCGCCACGCGGGTGATGCTGGCCGGGTCGACGATGAGGGCGTCGTAGTCGTTGTAGCTGGGCGCGGTCAGCGCGTTGTAGTTGTCGATGGCAACGTTCGGGAGCGGATAGCCAATGGCGAGAATGCGCATGCGGGGTTCACCCTTCGGCGAGGAGTGGGACCAGGCGATCGCGCAGGGCATCCGAGAGGCCCGGCCGCTCCATGGCTGCGGCAACCGCAGCAGTAAGGTACCCGAGTGGGCGGCCAGTATCGAACCGGCGGCCCGAAAACTGGAACGACGAGACCGTTTCGCCGGCTGCGATCTGGCTCGCGAGGGCGTCGGTGATCTGCAGCTCGCCGTTGGCGCCGGCAGGGATGCGGTCGATGTGCGTGAAGATGGTTTCGCTCAGGATGTAGCGGCCGACAATCCCCAGCCGCGACGGCGCATCCGCGAGCCGCGGCTTTTCCACCACGCGGCGAAGGCGAGCAGGATTCGCTGAATCTTCCGGGTCGACGATGCCGTACTGTGGGACATCTTCATCGGCGACGGGCTCGACGGCGATGACGCTGCCGCCGGTCTGCGCGTAGGCGCCGCACAGTTCGCTCACGCAGGAGACGGGACCGAGAAGGAGGTCATCCGGGAACATCAGCGCGAAGGGCGCGCCTTCGAGCTGGGAGCGGGCGCAGTTCACGGCGTGGGCGATGCCGAGCTGGCGCTCCTGGTCGACGTACTCAAAGCTGGCCGCCGCCCCGATCCGCGCGAGTTCCTCGGCGAGCGCGGTGTTGCCCGCTTCGCGGACAGCAAGCTCCACGCGTGCGCCGGCCTGGAAGTGCTCGCGGATCGATTCCTTGCCCTTCGCTGTGACGAAGACGATACGGGTGATCCCGGCGGCAATCGCCTCTTCGACGCAGTACTGCACGAGTGGACGGTCGACGATCGGGAGCATCTCCTTCGGGACTGACTTGGTGGCCGGGAGCATGCGGGTGCCGAGGCCCGCGGCGAGGATGACTGCGGTGGTAACGGGTTGCATTACCCTCATGGTAGGCGGGCCGGGTGGTCGGCGGATATACAGAAAGTGGTCGTGCTGCTATTATCCAAAGCTGTCTATCTTTGCCCGGGGAGCAGTTTGAGGAAGCGATCAAAAGTACCACCGAAGCCGGCGCCGCCCGAGCCGCGGATCAACGAACGCATCCGCGTACCGGAATTGCGTGTGATCGACGAGGAAGGCCGCCAGATCGGCATTGTGCGGACCGCAGATGCGTTGCAGATGGCGCGCGAGCGTGAAGTAGACCTGGTGGAGGTGGCAGCACAGGCCAGCCCACCGGTCGCGCGGCTCATGGACTTTGGCCGGTTCAAGTACGAACAGGCCAAGAAAGAGCGCGAAGCCAAGAAGCACCAGCAGAACGTTCAGCTCCGCGAAGTGCGCATGAAGCCCAAGATCGACGACCACGATGTGGACTTCAAAACGCGGACCGCGGCCAAGCTGCTGAAGCAGGGAGACAAGGTCAAGGTCACGGTCATGTTCCGCGGGCGCGAAATCACGCACCCGCAGATCGGCAAGGCGTTGCTGGACCGTGTGCACTCGCGGCTGGAGGACATCGCCGTCCTGGAGAAGGACGCGATGCTCGAAGGGCGTCACATGACCATCATCCTTGCGCCCGACAAGAAGAAGATCGCAGCCAAGGCCCGCGCCGCAGCTGCTGCCGCCGAAGCCGGACAGGCCCCGGTGGAAGACGAAGAAGACGAAGCGATCACCGCTGCTGCGGAAGCGGCGCCGGTGGTTGGCGACGACGACTATGAAGACGACGACGCCGTCGATGATGACGACGGCGCAGGAGACTAAAGTGCCGAAGCTCAAGACCCACAAAGGCGCAGCCAGCCGTTTCCGTGTGACTGGTGGCGGAAAAATCGTCAGAATGTACGGAAGCAGGAATAACTTCCGTCGCAAGAAGCGCCAGCCCGTTACGGTGAAGTTCGGGCGAACGGTCGAAGTCGCAGCGTCGCACGTGCCGGCCATTAAGCGCCTGCTGGCGGGCCAGTAAGGCCCCGAGGAGTAAGAACCAATGAGCCGAGTTAAGCGTGGCTACACGGCGCACCGCCGTCACAAGAAGATCCTTGAGCTGACCAAGGGCCATGCCGGTCAGCGGCACCGCCTCATCAAGCGCGCGAACGAGAGCATGCTCCACTCGCTGCGCTACAACTGGGTGGACCGCCGTGACCGCAAGGGCGATTTCCGTGAACTCTGGATCATGCGCATCAACGCCGCCGCCCGCCTCCATGGCCTGACCTACAGCCGCCTTATCCACGGCCTCAAGGTTGCCGGCGTCGAACTGGACCGGAAGCAGCTGGCGGACCTCGCGGTCACCCGGCCCGACGCCTTCGAGACCCTCGCGGGGCAGGCTAAAGCGGCCCTCGCCTGATTTCGCTTCGAAGCACCGAAACGAGCGCCCGTCCCAAGGGCGCTTTTTCGTGCCATGGTCATGCCCAGTTCCCGACATCGACCTCTGGGCGTTCAACGCAGCCGGTGAGCCATCGTGACTTGCCGGGTGTTTCCGGCCGGGGCGTAGACTAGCGGCATGGGCTTCTACTATGGCTCTGGCGAACCGCCTCAGAAGGACAGCCCGGAAGGGTCGTGGCGCGAGACGTTCGCGATCATCATCGTGGTGTTCAGGACGCTGGCCCTGCCGCTCGGGCTCCTCTTCGGCGCCGTTTTCGGGCTCATCCTCATCATCTACGCGTTCACGATAAGCGGTTGGCTCGGTCTCGGGCTGATTGCGCTCATCGTCGCGGCACTCGTCGCGAGGGGCATCTGGGAAGCCAAACACCCGCCCGAAATCCTGTGACACAGCCAACCACTCACGCTCAATCCATCGCCGCGCGCCTGGCAGCGGTGCGGGGAGCCATCGAACGCGCCTGCGAACGTGCCGGCCGGTTGCCGGAAGAAGTGACCCTGATCGGTGTGAGCAAGACCTGGCCCGCCGATGCCGTCCGCGAAGCCCTCGCCGCCGGGCTGACAGACTTCGGGGAGAACCGGGTGCAGGAGGGCGTGTCCAAGGCCGCCAAGGTGGGGTCGCCTGCCGCCCGGTGGCACCTCATCGGTCACCTCCAGACGAACAAGGTGCGGGCCGCTCTCGGCCCCTTTGCTATACTCCACTCGGTTGATTCGGAGCGGCTGCTTCGCGCCATTTCGGCCGCAGCGACCACCCC
>JBDHWA010000094.1:0-7665 GCA_039809945.1 Dehalococcoidia bacterium
AGCACGAAGAGGTCCGCCGAACCCGCCGGGAGGATGCGGGCGATGTAGCGGTCCGGGACGACGGCGCCGGAGAGCACCGTGTCGTCGCTGCGGGTGGCGCGCATGCCGAGGGTGTCCCAGGTCTCCTTGATGGTGTAGCCCGTGGTGTCGCGGGGCATGAAGGCGTGGACAATCTGGCCATCCGCGGTCATCCCGTGGATGCCGAGGCGGGTCCAGACCGGGGTCAGGCTTCCGAACATCTTGTGGCCGGTGTAGCGATAGCCGCCGTCCACCCGCTCGGCGCTTGTGGTCGAAAGGAAGAGCGGCAGGTCGTTGCCCGTCTCGCCGTGCCCGGCGGCGAACACCTCTCCCGCGGCGGCTTCACGCAGGAGCCACTCGAGCGAGTTGTCACCCATCTGGCGCATGCTCGCGGCGACGCCCGTCCAATAGAGGTGCATGTTCGTCGCCAGTGCGGTCGCGGGCGCGGCGTAGGCCAGGCGGCGCTCCTGCCGGCAGACCTCGCTGAGGCTGTATCCCAGTCCACCGAGGTCCTCCGGGATCGCCATCTTCAAATACCCGGAGCGGCGGAGCTCTTCGAAGTCTTCGCTGAAGAAGCGGTTCTCCGTGTCGTATCGCCCGGCCCGCTCGCCGAAGCGGCGGATCATGTCTTCGCTCAGGACTTCCTGTGTCAGTGCGGCAGTCATTGCAATTCCTTGGTCCATAGAGGGACTGAACGAGCATACTGCGCCCAAGGGCGTTTGCAAGAGTTTTGGATAGTGTAAGAGAGTAAAAGGTTGGAGAAGAGCGTGAACTGTGCCACACTTGTGGCATGGCCTCTCCCGAAAGACCCGGGTCCGCCGAACCGGCGACCACTCCAAACCCGGGCGAGCAGGATGGTTTCCTCGCGGAACTCGGGCTCGCCTGCGCGAACGAAGCGTCACGGCTCGGTTGCCCCGAGGTAACCGTCGACCTCCAGTTCCTGGTGTTCCTCCGCCGCTTTGCCCGGTTCGGGTTCTTCCAGTTCGGGCCGCTCTCCATCGATGTCCGCATCGTGGAAGAACTCGTGGAACGCCTGCTGCCGCGCGGCGCTGCCGTCCAGGCCCCCGGCCTCGCCGAGGACGCCATTCGCTTCTCGCGGTTGCTGATGGAGGAGGCGAAACGGAGCGGCACCCGCCGGATCGATGAGCTGGTTTACCTGCTGGCGTTAATGCACTGGCGCGAAGGTGTGCCCGGGCGCGTGTTTGGCGAACTCGGGGTCAGCCCCGACGCGGTGCTTCGCTTCGCCCGGGACCAGCGGACCCCTTCGACGGCCCCCGAACGGCTGTACTCTCCGGAAGAGGCGGCGCAGTACCTTGGCGTCCACGTCCAGACGGTTCGCGCGTGGATCCGGTCCGGCCGGCTGCGGGCGAGCAGGCTGGCCGGCCAGCGTGCGCTGCGTATTCGCGCCTCGGACCTCGATTCGGTGCTTGAACCGATCGAACCGGGCGATGTCTGAACCGGGAGGTATTGACGAGCAGTGTACGCTGCTCTCGATCCTGTGATATGCCGCTTTACAAGATCCACCGCCTGATTGGGCCCTCCACGCAGGAAGACGTCGACGCCGCCGGGTTCCGGGCGATTGTTTGCGCGCCACAGTTCCCCGGCCTCCGATGGATCCAGTCCTACTGGGACCAGGACGGCGGTTGTCTCGACTGCTTCTACGAAGCGGCGAGTCCCGAGCAGATCCGCCAGCACGCCGAACTCTCGCGAATCCCCTGTGACGAAGTGGTGGAAGTGCAATTGGTGCACCCCTCGTCCTACACCACGGGCGTCGCCGCCACGTAGGCGGGGCTACCGGATAGCATCGCGCTCCGTCCACAGCCCTGCGCCGCTCCAGCCACTGACTGCCACCCTCGGACATCCCGTGGTGTCCACCGTGCCGCCTGTTTGGCCCCCCGGGGCAACGGAGTTGAAACCGTTTCGTGGACGGCTGGCGTCGAATCTGGGAATAGCGGGGAGTCCCGGGCGCCCGTACGCCCGCCCCCTCGGCCCGTTACCGCGGCATTTCGGAGGGATGTATGCAAGGTCATCTGCCAGGGTTCAAACAAATCGCCAATCTCAGCATCGCGACGAAGCTCGGCCTGATCGTCGCCGTGCTGGTCATCCCTATCTGCGCGCTCATGTTCGTGCAGTACCAGGACCGCCAGGCTGCAACTGACCAGTCCCAGTCTGAATCCAACGGCCTGGACTACGTTTCCGCAGTGATGCCGTTCCTCAACCAGGTGCAGTTGCACCGCGGCCTCGCCGAACGCGTCCTGCGCGGCGACACCGTGGCGAAGGCGAACATGGACCGGACCGCCGCCGCCGCCGATGAGGCCCTCGCGAACCTCAACGATATGACTGAGCGCTGGGGCGACGACTTCAAGACCCAGGAGCTTGTCGCCTTCCTGAACAGCGAGTGGCCGAAGGCGCGCGACGCCCAGGGCAGCACCACCGAGTCGAACACGCTGCACAACTCGGTCATCGCGCAGGGCATCTTCCCGCTCATCTCCACGATCTCGAATGAGTCCGGCCTTGCGCTGGACCCTGACCTCGAGAACCGCAACCTGATCGAAGCCCTGACCGGCACGCTCCCGGCCCTGACCGAGTCCCTCTCCCAGATCCGGGCCGTTGGCGCTGGCGCCCTCATCTCCCGCAAGGGACTCGAAGCCACGCCCGAGACGAAGGCGTTCATCGCCGGCCAGATGGCCCTCGCGAACGCCCAGGCGAATGAACTGACTCGCCAGCTCGACGTCGCGATGAGCGGCAGCAGCCGGTTCCAGACCGACCTCGGCCCGGTCGTCTCCCGCTCCGATGCATCCCGCACCGCCTTCATGGACAACACGAAGGGCCAGATCATGGATGCCTCCGTCCTCTCGACGACGGGCGCGGAAGGCTACTTCCTCCTCGGCGGCAGCGCCGTCGACTATTCGAACGAACTGCTCGCCTCGGCCAGCGACGCGCTCAAGGCCGACTTCTCGGCCCGCGCCGAAGACGCCCGCACGAGCTTCGCCACCTACGGCACCGCCTCACTCATCGGCATCGTGCTGGCCCTGGGCCTGGCGCTCTTCATCTCGGCAACCATCACCCGGCCGATGCAGCACCTGGCCGAAGTTGCCGACCGCATGAGCCTCGGCGAACTCGATGTCGATATTGATGTGGACGGCACGAACGAGATCGGCCAGCTGGCCGAGTCCCTGCGGCGCATGCAGGCGAGCCTCCGCTCCGCCATCGAGCGCTTGCGCCAGCGCCGGGCGGCGGCCTGACCCCGGCGGCGGCGAAGGAGGACAACGAGATGGATGGGTTGCTTTCGCGCGACATCGCTGGCCGGCTGGCTGGCGCGGCCGCGGCCGTCGATGGAGTCCGGACGGCGACCGTCTGCTCCTCCGAGGGCGCCGTCCTCGGGAGCGCGGGGGTCGAAGACCCGGCCCGCGAGGCAGCCCTCGGCAGCTTCCTTGCCCTGCGCGCTGAGGCGCTCCCTGTGGATGGCGACCTCCGCGGCATGGGCAAGCAACTCGCCGGCAGCCGCTTCAGCCATCTCTCCATCGCCGGCGACCACGACGAGATGCTGCTGTACGCGCTCTCCGGAGGGGCCTACCTCTCCGTCCAGCTGGCGCCGGGACGGGGTGTGATGGCGGCCCCCCAGCTCAGCGCCCTCGCCCGGCGCGTCGCAGCCATGCAATCCACAGCCAGGAGTTCGTAGCCATGATGTTCCCGAAGGATCGCACCCTCTACGCGAATCTCAATACCTCGTTCACTTCGTTCGAAGCGCTGATTGGCGACCTCCAGGAGCGGAAACTGACCGGCTACGTTGAAGTCTCCGCCACCGGCTACACGGGCACGCTCCTCCTCAGCGAAGGCGAGATGGTCAACGCCCAGGAGATCACCGGCGACAGGCGAGTTGTTGGTCCGGGCGCCGCCCGCGGCGTGATGGAACGCGCCGCTGCAAAGGACGGAATCATCAACGTCTACTCCGCCTTCCCGGATGTCGTGCTCCTCCTGAACCGGCTGATGGACAGCCGCCCGCTCTACCGCGACCTCACGAGCGCCTTCACCAGCCTTGACCGGCTGATTGCGAAGCTCCGCAGCGACGGCCTCACCGGGTATGTGGAAGTGCACGTAGGCGATGAGGCTGGCGTCGGAATCATCTACCTCGCCGGCGGCGAGCCGGTCGAGTCTGTCTTCTCGGTGAGTGACGAGATGACGAACGGGCAGGAGGCGCTCAACGCCATCGTTGCGGCGGTCAACGCGCACGGCGGCACATTCAACGTCTTCGTCGAAGCGAACCAGCAGCAGGTGGCGGGGACGCCGCCGCCGGCGCCGGCCCAGGAAGGCTACCGCGCCGAACTGATCGCCTTCTGGGAGGACGTGCTCTCCCGCGTCGAGTCGGTGGCGGACGGGCTTTCGAAGCCGGGCCGCTTCCTGCTCGCCTTCAAGGAAGTGCTCGTTTCGCGGGCGGTCACCTACCCGTTCCTGGACCCGTTCGCAGCTGAGTTCAGCTACGCCGGCGGGCATATCACCTTCGAACAACCCCTGCCCGATGACTTCAGCAAGGCGCTCGCCGACTGCCTGACTGATGCCATCGCCAAGCTCGCCTTCCAGCTCAAGCGCGCCGACCTCGAAGCGAAGGTGCGCAGCAGGCTCGAAGGCGTGAGCGAAAAGCACGCTGCCGTCATCGACCGCTTCGCCCTTCGCGACGACGTGCAGGAACTGGTGGCCTGAGCAGGAGAACGAGCGTTGGAAAGGGGACTGGACCAGGTTGGCGCAGCACCGGGCGTAGGCGGTTCATTCGTCTGCGATAACCGTGGTGACGTGATCGTCAGCTCGGACCCGGCAGTGCTGGCGACCGTCACGATGCAGACCATCGGGCGGGAAGTCGGCCGCGCGTTCGTCGCGCTCAACGCTGCGTCGCGCCCTGCCCAGCGCCTGGACTTCGTCTACGACTCGTGGCGGCTGCTTGCGCAGGATATGGGCGACGCCGTCTTCTTCGTGGTCTGCCAGCCGGACGCCGATATGGCGATGGTGCGCATGACCGTCGATGTTGTAATCGCGGGCTGGCGCAAGGACCCGGCGGCGCAGAAGCGCCTCCAGCGCCACCGCACCGAACGCGCGGCCCTCGTCAGCCGCGCAACATTGGACCAGGGTTCCTGGTCCACCTGGACGGTTTTCGCTTCCGGGGGATAACCCCGCGAGGCCCGAGGGAGGAACGCCATGGCTGAAGGACTGACTGGCAGCCTTGCTCAGCTGCCGCTGGTGGACCTGTTGAAGATGCTCGCGGCCGGTGGCCAGACCGGCCGCCTCGAGCTCACTTCCGGTCTCGACCAGGGGGAGATCTACCTCGTGAAGGGCGAGGTGGTGCACGCCGACTGCGACCTGCAGGTCGGCGATGCCGCCTTCGCCCGGCTGGTCACCTGGCCCAATGGACAGTTCCGCTTCGAGCCCGGGACGCCTTCGCCGGCCCATTCGATCGAGAAGCCGCTCGACCGCCTGCTCGCCGAATCGGCCCGCGCTGCAGGGGAGCGGGAGGCCATCCGCCGGGTGGTGCCGAACATGGACGTGGTCCCGCGGCTGGCCCGCAAGGCCCCTGCGGCCACGATCGCCATCGAAGCGGCCGACTGGGAAGTGCTCGCCAGCATCGACGGCGCCACGACAGCAGCCGAGCTCGCCCGGGAGGCCGGCGTCGAGGACATCGAGTTCGCGAAGCTGCTCTACCGCCTTAAGCTGCAGGGCCTCGTCGAACTCGCGGTGGTCCAGCACAGTGCGCCGGTGCAAAAGGCGCTCGCCGGGCCGCAGTTCTTCCACGCCCTGACCACGGCGGTGGCCGCTGCGCTCGGCCCGCTCGCCGAGATCATTATCGATGACGCGGTCGAAGACCTGGGGTTTACCCGCGCTACCTTCCCGCGTGAGGCCGTGGCCGCCCTCGCCGAGCGCATCAGCGGCGAGATTCGCGAACCGGACAAGCGTGTCCGCTTCCAGCAGACGATGCTCCAGATGCTGCGCGGCAACCAGCAGGCCGCCTGACCGGCGGTAAGTCAGCCTCCTTCCAGCTTTCCCGCACGGCTGGTGCAGGCCCGGGTACAATGGTCGCGCAATGCCTGAAATCATTTTCGTTGGCAGCAGCGGCCCCGAGTCTGGCTCATCGAAGCTCATTACCTTCGTCGTGCGCTGGCTGATTACGGCGGCTGCCGTCTGGGTGGCCGCGGCCATCGTGCCTGGCATCCACCTCGAAGGCTGGAAGAGCACGCTCCTCGTCGCGCTCATCCTCGGCCTGCTCAACGCCTACCTGAAGCCGCTCCTCGTCATCGGGACGCTGCCGGCACTGCTCTTCACGCTGGGCATCTTCCTCATCTTCATCAACACGGCCCTGCTCGCGCTCACCGCGTGGATTGCCGGGAAGTTCGACGCCATCCACTTCGCTATCGACGGGTTCTGGAGCGCCTTCTTCGGCGCGATCATCATCAGCATCGTGAGCTTCTTCATCAGCCTCGTCATCGATCCGAAGAAGATCGGCCGCTCCTTCCGCTAAGCGCCGCCGCCGGTTCCGCTTTCCGCCCCCGTCTCGCATACTCGGGCGATGCGAGATCACGTCGCCAGCCGCACCAGTGTGTTCAACGAATCGGTCATCCGCGAGATGACCCGCCTTGCCATGCTCCACGGAGCGATGAACCTGGCCCAGGGCTACCCCGACTTCCCGGCGCCCGAGTTCATCAAGGAAGCGGCTATCGAGGCGATCAACGGCGATATCAACCAGTACGCCATCACCTGGGGCTCGCTCCGCCTTCGCCAGGCCATCGCCGCCAAGACGAAGCGGTTCGCCGGCCTCGACCTCGACCCCGACCGCGAGGTCACGGTCACCTGCGGCGCCACCGAAGCGATGATGTGCGCCATGCTCGCCACCGTCGAAGCGGGCGACGAGATCATCGTCTTCGAACCCTTCTACGAAAACTACGTCCCCGATGCCGCGATGAGCGGCGCGAAACTCGTGTTCGTCACGCTTAGCAGCGAGGACTTCAGCTTCGACCCCGCGCAGTTGCGCGCAGCGTTCAGCCCGCGCACCCGGGCGATCATCGTGAACACACCGAACAACCCGAGCGGCAAGGTGTTCACTCGCGCCGAACTGCAGCAAATTGCCGAACTCTGCCAGGAGTTCGACACCCTCTGCATCACCGACGAAATCTACGAGCACATCCTCTACGACCACCACGAGCACGTCTCAATTGCGACCCTGCCGGGGATGTACGAGCGCACGATCACCATCAGCGGGCTTTCGAAGACGTTCAGCGTGACGGGCTGGCGGCTGGGCTACCTGCTCGCGCCGCCCCACCTCACGAACGCCCTGCGCAAGGTGCACGACTTCCTCACGGTCGGTGCGCCGGCCCCGCTGCAGGAGGCCGCCGCAGTCGCCATCGAGCGCGCCGACAGCTACTACCCGGAGCTGCGTGACATGTACGGGCACAAGCGCGGCATCCTGCTCAACGCCCTCCGCGAGGCCGGCTTCCGCTGCCACCAGCCCCAGGGCGCCTACTACATCATGGCCGACTTCTCGGACCTCGGGTTCGAGGGCGACGACACGGCGTTCGCCCACCACCTGATCGAAAAGGTGGGCGTTGCGCCGGTGCCGGGATCGAGCTTCTACAGCGGCCACGGCGGCGACAAACTCGTGCGGTT
>JBDHWA010000095.1:0-7417 GCA_039809945.1 Dehalococcoidia bacterium
CTCCACTACGTGATCGACGAAGAGGCGAAAGAGGTGCGCATCGTCGGACTTGGCAAGCACCTCGAATGGGATAAGAAGAACAAGGTGGGAGGCTAACCCCTCGAACCTCCGCTTCTGACCCGCTAGCCTGCGGCCATGGCACTGCGGCGGAGGCAACTCGGCAACACCGGCATCAGCGTGGCCGAACTCGGCCTCGGCGCGATGGACACACCGCATTCGCCGCAGGCCGTCGAGACGGTCATGACCGCCCTCGACCTCGGCATCGACTTTATCGACACGGCCCGCGGCTACGAAGGCAGCGAACACCTGCTCGGCCGGGTCATCCGCGAACGCGGCGGAAAGACGTTCGTCGCCGCTTCGAAGACCTTCAGCCACACCGCGAACGGCAGCCAGTGGGAGATCGACAAGTCCCTGAGCGTGCTCGGCGTGCCGTTCATCGACCTCTACCAGTTGCACGACATCTCGACCGAGCGCGCGTGGGACGAAGCGATGGCCGACGGAGGCGCACTCGACGGGCTGAAAACGGCGCAGTACCGCGGCCTCATCGGGCATATCGGCATCTCCACCCACGACCTTGCCCTCGCCCGGCGCGCTATCGAAAGCGGCGAGTTCGCCACCGTCATGGTCGAGTACTCGGCCTTCTTCCCCGAGTCGGCGCCGGTGATCGAACTCGCGGCCGAACGGGGCGTCGGGGTCATCGTGATGCGGCCGGTCGGCGGCTCCGGGCGGACGAGCGCGATGCGCGGCCGCATCGAGCGCGGCTACACGGGGCCGCTTACGCCCGCGAACCTGCTCCGCTACGTACTTTCGAACCCGGCCGTCTCGGTGGCGATTCCCGGCGCACGGTTCCCGTCGCGGATCATCGAGAACGTGGCGACGGCGAGCGACTACACGCCGATGGACGAGCCGGAACGGCGCGAGCTCGAATCCGAAGCCGCCCGCCTCTACGACTGACCGGCTACTGAACCTTGAGTCCGATGATCTGCGGGTCTGCCGGCGGGTAGCGGAGGTCCATCGATTCAAGCTTCGCGATCATCGCTTCGGCCACGACGATGTCCCGGTACCACTTCCGGTCGGCCGGGATGGCGTGCCATGGCGCGTGCTTCGTGTTCGTCCGGGTGATGACGTCGCTGTAGGCCTCCTGGTATTCGTCCCACAGCTTGCGATCGTCGAGGTCGCCCATGCGGAACTTCCACTGTTTCCGCGGGTTGTCGATGCGTTCCTGCAGCCGTTCGCGCTGCTCGTCTTTCGAAATGAGAAGCGCGAACTTCATGACCTCGGTGCCGTTCCGGACGAGGAACTCTTCCCAGTGGTTGATGTCGTCGAAGCGGCGCTCCCAGGTGTCCTTCGGGACGATGTTCTTCACGCGCTCGACGAGCACCGCCTCGTAGTGGGAGCGGTTGAAGATGGTGATATGGCCCTTCTCCGGGGTCTCCTTCTGGTAGCGCCAGAGGTAGGGGTGGGCCAGTTCTTCCGGCGTCGGCACCTTGAACGCGACCACCTGGCAGCCGATGGGGCCGACCTCCTGGAAGACGCTCTTGATCGTGCCGTCCTTGCCGCCGGTATCGATTCCCTGGAGGACGACGAGCATCCCGAAACGCCCGTCGGCGTAGAGCAGGTCCTGGAGTTCGTTCAGGCGCACGCGGAGTTCGGCGATCTTCGCTTCGCCCTGCTCCTTCGTCATCCCGCCCGACTGGGAGGTGTCGAAATCCTGGACCTTGAACTTCTCCCCGAACGGGGGCACGGCATTCTTTCCGTTGCTCATCTGCGGCAGTCTCCGTGGTGCTGGCTGGTTACTCGTTCGCCCGGGCGGCCCGGCGCTGGCGCTGGGCTTCCGGCAGGTCGTCTTCGAAGTACCGCTTCCAGTCCGGGTCTGGCGTCTCGCATTCGGCTTTCGGCACGAACACCGAATGCTCGACCAGTTCCATCTTGTGCACGTAGCGCGGGCAGTTCGGGAACACTTCCTCGGTGTGGACGCGGACGACGAACTGGGCCTCGGGCCATTCGGCCTTCAGCGGGTCATCGAAGTCGATGGTCGCCGTCCCGTTCACGCGCATGCGCCACTGCGTCGGCCAGTCGATAAAGAGCATGCCGACCTTCCCGGTTTCGAGGATGTTGCCGGTCGACATGAACTGGCCGTTGCCGTCGTAGTGCGGGAACGCAAGCGTGCGCTCATCGACGACGCGGATGAAGCCGGGCTGGCCGCCTTTGTAGGAACAGTCGAGCCCGCCATCGGCGCCCTGGGTGGCGAGGAAGAACATGTCCATGCGCTCGACAAAGGCGCGGTCGCTCTCGCTCAGCGTCTCGTGGAGGGTGCGCGAGGTGATGGCGTCGGCGAGCCGGCGGGAATCGAAGCGGTCCTGGATTTCACGGGCGCCATCGCCCTGGACGAATGCCATGCTGGCTCTCCTTGCGCTGCCGGGACGCAGCGGCTCTACTGTTGGGCGTTAAGTCTACTCGCTGGAGGACAGTCCAATGCCAAGCCGCCGCGGCGCAATCGCCCTCACCGAACAGGAACGCGACGCCTTCCTGAATGACGGCTGGACCCTCCAGGTCGCCTCGAACGGGCCGAAGGGCTTCCCGCACCTCGTCGCCATGTGGTACGTGGTGCTCGATGGCAAGATTCACTTCACCACCTTCGGCAAGAGCCAGAAGGTGATGAACCTCCGGCGCGACCCGAAGATCACCTGCATGCTCGAGTCAGGAAAGGGCTACTCCGAGCTCAAGGGCCTCGTCATCGAGGGCAACGCTGCGGTCATCGACGACGACAACGCCTTCACCGCGAAGGTCATGGCCCACGTCGGTTCGAAGTACAACGGCATCCCGCTCGCGACCGACACCCCGGAGGCAGCCCTGAAGGCGGCCAGCAAGCGCGTCGTCATCCGCGTGGACCCGGTCGACATCTACAGCTGGGACCACAGCAAGCTCGGCGGCCGGTACTAGCGCCAGCGCGACGAACCCTTCGGGGACTACGGCTCCGGGCCGCGCTCGCGGCGGAAGCGCGAGTGACCTGCCCCGCAACGGGCTTACTGGACGGTGACCGTCCCCGTCATCGAATCAGGGTGGATGTCACAGACGAAGTGGTAGACCCCGGCTGAGGCGAACGTGTAGGACGCCGAGCCCGACTTCGACACGGCCGAACTGAGCGGGAAGTCCGTACCCGAGACGTTGTGCGGCTGCACCGGCTCGCTCCACGACCAGGTGACGGTTCCGCCGGGGGCGATGGTCACCGCGCTCGGGCTCCAGATGAACCGCACGGTGCCCGCGGCAGCGACGGTGGCGCTCATCGGATTGCTGCTCGCCGGCGGCGGTGTGGGCGTCGGCGGAGGCGCCTGGGTTGGCTGGGGGGCCTGGGTGGCTTCTGCCGGCGCGGTCGTTGCGGTCGCTGCAGCGGTGGGGGGCGTCGTCGCCGAGGCCTCCGCGGTGGGGGTGGCCGAAGCCGCCGTCGTCGCAGTCGCCGTGGCGCTGGGGCCGGCAGTCAACGCGCCCGCGACAGTAGCCGGCGCCGTGGCCGAGGTTGCCGGGCTGGCGGCCTCATGGGTCGGGGTGATCTCGCTGGCGCTGCTTCCGCTGCAGGCGGCGAGCAACGCCCCGGCGAGGGCAATGGTGGTGATGGAGAACGGCAGTCGTCGCACGGGAAGCGACCTCCGGAAAGTAGCGTGGTTCCAGTGTTTCGAACCGTGCCGCTAGCATCTGTGAAGGCTGACACAAACCGGGGAAACACGCGTCGACAAACGTGACATCCCGGCCCGAAAGGCGGCCACCGTGAATGGTGGCCGCCTTTCGTTGTGCCCCCGAGGGCCGGGTGACGCTAGCGCCGGCTGACGGCGAAAGCTGTGCCAGTCGCGGCGAAGGCGAGGCCCACGGCGCCGAGCACCAGCCAGAGGCCGTTCGTGCCCGATGGCGCCGCGGTCACGGTGTCGCCGGTGTTCGGCGGCAGCGGCGCTCCTGTCCCGACGTTGACCACCGCGACCATCCCCTGGTCAAGGTGGAGGAAGCAGAAGTACTGGTAGGTGCCAGCCTTCGTGAACGTCAGGTCGAACTTCGTGCCGTTCGGGAAGGTGGCGCCGAGGACGCCGCTGTTGACGATGCCCGTGCCGTCGAACTTGTTTCCCTTGGGCACCGCAGCGGCGATGCCCACGACAGCATCGGCGCCGCCTGGCGGGATCAGCTTCGCGATCTCGCCCGGGTTGCCGATGGAGACGGTGTGCGGCGTGCCGACACCCGACACCCACTCGATGGTGTCGTTCACGCCGATATTCACGCTGGCCGGGAAGAATTGCTGGACGTCGCCCTGCGGCAGGTCAGTCGCGGAGCTGATGGCGAGCGTGTACTTGCGGCCGCCGGACGGGTTCGCGGCCACAGCGAGAGGCTTCGCGGCCATGCCGTTCGCCGCCGCCTTGAGGGCGTTGATCGACGAGGTGAACTGGGCGGCTGCCCGGCCATCGACCGACGGCTGGTTGTCGGGCGTGCCGAGGTCAGGCGTGCGCACGACGACTTCGCCCGTCATCAACGGATGGAGGATGCAGAAGTAGTCGTACGTGCCCTTCTCGGGGAAGGTGACGGTGTAGCTATCGGTGCTCGTCGGGCTGCCGAAAATGAGGCCGGAGCTGATGAAGCCGTCGCCCTTCCAGCTCGGGTTTTCGCCGCCGACGAGGACACTGGGGTCCCCGGCAGGGACGCCGAAGGTGACGCTGTGCGGTTCGAACCAGGGGAACGTGAACTTCACCGAGTCGCCCGGCTGGACGTAGACAACGTTCGGCCCGAACTGGTTGACGGCGAAGCCCTTTTCTCCTGTGCCTGATTGGACGGTGATGGTGGTGGCCGCAAACGCCGGCTGTCCAGCCGACGCGAAAACGGCCATGAGAGCGATGGCAAGCGCTGGCAATGCCAGCAAGACCCTTTTCATGACTGCGTGCTCCTCTTTCGGTCCCCTAAACCGACCGCGGCAAAGTAGACCTGAATTGAACCCACAACAAGGGGTTGAGATGGCACGCAAGTGTGAGGATTCTGAACGGCTGCACCGGGTCGCTCGCAAGTCCTCGGCGCAGAGCACGCAAAGGGGCCACCGTGGTACACGGTGGCCCCTTGCTTAACCCCCGAGGGCTGAACGGTTAGCGGCGGCTGGCTGCGAAGGCCACCCCGGTCGCCGCAAGGGCGAGTCCGACGGCGCCGAAGACGAACCACAGCCCGTCCGTGCCGGAGGGCGCAGCCGTTGCGCTATCGCCGGTGTTCGGCGGCAGCGGCGCGTTCGTGCCCACGTTGATGACGCCCACCATGCCCTGCGAGACGTGGAGGATACAGGCGTACTGGTACGTCCCGGCCTTCGCGAACGAGAACGAAGCGGACTTCCCGGCCGGATAGCCGACACCAATGATCGGGCTGATCACAGGCTTCGAGTTATCGAGCTTGACGCCCGGCGAATAGTTCACGGTGTCGGTGAACGGATCGAAGTTCGCGAACTCCGGCGGAGGCGGGCCGTTGAAGTCCACCGGGCCGGGGAACGCGATGTCGTGCGGGGTCTGGACGTTCGAGACGAACTCGACCTGGTCGTTCACGCCAACGTTGAGCGAGGCCGGGAAGAACTGCATGACGTCGCCCTGGACGAGGTCCGTCGCGCTGGAAACGGCGAGGGTGTACTTCTTGCCGCCGCCGACGCCGGCGGTCACGGCAACAGGCTTCGCAGCCTGGGAACCAGCAGCCGCCTTAAGCGCCGCGATGGCCGACGTGTAGTCAGAATCGCCGCGGGCCGTCACGGCAACCTGCGTGTCCTGCTCGCCGATACCGGGGCCCTGGACAACGACCTGGCCGGTCATCATCGGATGGATGACGCAGTAGTAGTCGTACGTGCCGTCCTTGGTGAACTTGACCGAGTAGGTCGACTCTTTACCCGGTTCCGGGAAGATGAGGCCGGAGTTGACCACGCCGGTGCCGTCATAGGTGGCCGACGTCGAACCGTCGCCGACGGTCGGGTCACCCTGCGGCTGGCCGAAGGTGACAGAGTGGGGTTCGTCCCACGTGAAGTCCCAGGTGAGCGTGTCGCCCGCCCGGATGTAGGTGGTAGCCGGCAGGAACATGTTGACGGAGTACCCGTTCTCACCCGCGCCGGCGTGCAGTTTGAGGTTGACTTCGGCGGCATCGGCAGACTGCCCCGACGAGGCGAACACTGCCGCGATAGCGACAGCCAGGGCTGGCAACGCCAGCAACACTTTTCTCATTCTTCTGCTCCCGTGAATGTCCAGTGCGGCGACTGGCCTGCGGAAACGTAAATGCGCCTGAACCCGATTTCAAGAGCTGAATATGACACAGGTCACATTCGAGGTTCCGAATCGGCCAAAAGGCCCAACTTTGTCTCAACTCTGGGACTGAGCCAGCCACTCCGAGGCCGACGGCACGGCCTTCACGCCCTTCGCCGCCGTCACCGCATTGAGGATGGCCATCTCCACTGCCCGGGCAGCCAGCACGCCGGCATCGAGCGCGGTCTGCGGGCCGGGTTCGAGGCCGCCCATCGAAAGCGCGAACGCGATGTCGCCATCGCCGATGGTGTGCGCCGGGGAGACGGCCCGCGCGAAGCCATCGTGGGCTTGCGTGCAGAGCCGCTGCACCTGGTTCGGTTCGAGCGCAGCATTCGTGGCCACGCAGATCAGTGTGGTGTTTTCGCCGGGCGTGACGTCGAGGGCGGCCGCGCGGCGTTCGAGGGCCTCGGGCAGCGGGACGAAGCCACCCGCCGGGTTGCGCGGCCCCGCCACGAGTTCGCCCGTTTCCGGGTTCGAAACCGAGCCGACCGCGTTCACGGCGACGAGCGCGCCGACAACGAGGCCGCCCGGGCCGAGCAGGCTCGCCGTGCCCACGCCGCCTTTCACGATGTGCTCCGGCCCGAGGAGTTTGGCGACCGTCGCGCCCGTGCCTGCACCCACGCTGCCCTCGGCGACGGCGCCGCGGCGGGCGCGTTTGGCGGCGCGGTAGCCGGCTTCGGCGCCCGGAGCGGCCATCGCATCGCCGAGGCTGAGGTCGTAGAGGACTGCCGCCGTCACGATCGGCACCGGCCGGTGCACGGTGGCGAAACCGGCCCCTCGTTCAGCGAGGAAGCGCATCACACCGTCGGCGGCAGCCAACCCGAAGGCGCTGCCGCCCGTAAACACCACGGCGTGGCAGGTCCGGACAAGGTTGGCGAGGCCGAGCACGTCGGTTTCGCGCGTGCCGGGCGCGCCGCCGCGCGTATCGACCGCCGCGGCGTGCGCGGTTTCGCAGAGGATGACGGTACAGCCGGTGATACCCCGGCGGTCGGTGTCATGGCCGACGCGGATGCCCGGGACGTCGGTGATCGCGTTGTTGGGGCCCGTGCGCCAGGCCGTCACCCGGCTGCACGCCCGGCGCCGCGGCGAGCGCGCACGTAGGACATGAGGAAGCCGCGGCC
>JBDHWA010000096.1:0-7414 GCA_039809945.1 Dehalococcoidia bacterium
GGTTCACAGGAGGTCCGCCAGTGACTCGCTTACCTGGCGGGCTGAGCCGCTGGCGAAGAGCGCGGCAATCTCCGCCTCGTTCAGCCCTCCCTCGGCGAGGATCGCGCGCGAGTCATGCCCGAGCGGCACCGGCGGTCGCGCCGCCAACGGCGTCTCGGAGAACCGCACCGGCGGCGCGACAACGGTGATTCCGCCGAGGACAGCATGCTCCACCCGGGCAAGGAACCCGTTCGCGGCCACCTGTTCGTCGAAGAAGACCTCGTCCGAATGCCGCATTGGCGCGATGGGGAGACCCTTTGCCTCGAACTCCGCCAGCCAGTGGGCGGTGGGCTTCGCCTTGAAGACAGCCGCAACTCGGGCGTGCAGGTCACGTTCATAGGCGTGAACGTCCTCCGGCAACCAGCCTGGGCTCGTCGTCCACGGATCTTCAATGCCGAGCGTGGCGATCAGCTTTAGCCGCAGCGTGCGCGCGTTGCAGGCGATGCCAACGGTCCCGTCGGCCGTCGCAAAGAAGCCGTAGTAGGCCCGCATCACCCGGTGTGGGAGGCGGCGTTCGCGTTCGGCAATCACATCCTGCCAGGTCTTGCCTTCGGCGAAGGCGCGCTTCAGGTAGTCCACGAACTCCGAACGCCAGCCGTCGACGAGGTCGACATGGGTAAGCTGGTTGTTTTCGAGCAGCATTGCTGCGTGCATGAGCGCGACATTGAGGCGCTGCCCCTTGCCAGTCCGCTCCCGGTGGTAAAGCGCCGTCGAAATGCCCCACGCCATGAGCATGGCGGCGGAATAGTCGATGATCGGGTTCAGGAGCGGTTCTGGGCCGTTCTCGGTCATATGAGCGAGCCCGGTGAGCGCCTGTATCGCGACGTCCATCCCGGGCAGGTGGGCCATCGGGCCGTCGATGCCGTAGGCGGTGTTCTCCCCGTAGATAACTCGCGGGTTGGTCCGGCACACCATCTCGTAGTCGAGTCCGATTTCGGCAGCGTAGCCGGGCCGGAAGTTGGCGAGGACGATGTCCGATGATCGAGCGAGGTTCTGCACGGCGCGCAGGACATCCGGGTCGCGTAGCTGGACGCAGAGCGAGCGTTTGCCGCGATTCTTATTGAAGAACTGCCGGCCCTCGAAGGGGAGCAGCGGGCCATTATGGCGCGTCTGATCGCCGTCGATGTCCTCGACCTTGATGACGTCCGCGCCCCCTTCGGCCAACATTTGGCCGCAGACGGGCACGGCGATGAACCGCCCAAGTTCGAGCACACGCAGACCTTCGAAGGGACCGCTCATTACCGCCTCCGCCTGTGGGGATCCATCGCCTCGTTCGTTGCGTCGGCCAGCAGATTGAGGCCCACAAGGAAGAGGCCGAGGATCGCTCCGGGGAAGGCGAAGTAGGTCCACTTGTCGAGGTGCGCGCGGGCGCCATTGATGAGGTTTCCGAGAGAGGGTTGCGGCGGCTCCGTCCCGAGGCCGAGGTAGCCGAGGCTGGCCTCGATGAGCACGGCGCCCGCCATCGAGAGCGCAGCCTGCACGAGGATGGGCGGAAGAGCGTTGATGGCGACGTGCCGGAACATGATGCGTACCTCACTCGCGCCGGTGACCCGGGCGGCGAGCACGTAGTCCTTGCTCCCTTCGAGCAGCATCTGTGCGCGGCCAAGCCGGGCAAAGCGCGGGAAAGCGCCGATGCCAATCGCCAACGCGACGTTCTGGATGCCGGCGCCGAGTGCGGCGAGGATGGCGATGGCCATCAGCAGCCCCGGGAACGCGAGCATGCTGTCCACGATCCGCATCATGATCGTGTCCAGCCAGCCCCGAGCGTAACCGGCCGTGAAACCGGCAATCGTCCCCGCCAGTCCGAACCCGCCGACAGCGAAGATACTGACGAGGATCGAGGCGCGCAGGCCGTAGAGCGTCCGGCTGAATATGTCCCGGCTGAACTCATCGGTGCCGAACCAGAACTCTGCCGAAGGCCCTTCGAGACGGTGCCCCCGGATCTGCTGGAGCGGGTCATGCGGAGCGATCAGCGGCGCCGCGAAGCCAAGCACGACAAGCGCCAGGACGACAACCAGGCCGGTTGCGCCCATGGGGTTTCGAACCGTCTCGAGGATCGTCGTGAGGAACAGGGAGTCCCGTGTGCGGTCGGTTGCGGGTACTTCGATTTCGTTCGGAAGCGTTGCGACAGCCATCAGCCCAACCTGATCCGTGGGTCGAGGATGCCGTACATGATGTCGGCCAGCAGGTTGATCATGATGAACCCGAAGACGAGGAAGAGGAGCGCGCCCTGGACGACCGGGTAGTCCCGGGCCTGGATAGCGCCGACAACGAGGCGCCCGATACCCGGCCGCGAGAAGACGTTTTCCACCACGACCGAACCGGTGAGCAGCGCGGCGAACTGCAACGCGATCACCGTCACGATCGGCACCAGGCCATTGCGAAGCCCGTGGCGGATGACAACGGCACGGCCGGCCAACCCCTTCGCCCGTGCCGTCCTGATGTAGTCTTGATTCATGACCTGGGCGATAGAGGTGCGGACGAAACGCGCGAGTACTGCGGCCCCGGTCAGACCGAGCACCACCGCGGGGAGAACCAGGTAGCGCAGCCCCTCCACCGGGTCATCGAGCAGCGAAACGCGGCCGCCGATGGGCAGGAGTTCGAGCCGGAAGCTGATGAAGTAGATGAAGACCAGGCCGAGAACGAAGTGCGGGATCGCGATCCCGAGCATCGTGAACCCGGAAAGTCCCCAGTCCCAGCCAGACCGCAGGTGCGTCCCGGCCATCACGCCGAGGACCACTCCGAACGCCAACTCCAGCGTGAACGCCGCGAGGGTCAGTTCCAGCGTGGGGGCGAGTGCGTCACCTAACAGTTCGGAAACCGAGCGGCTGTTGCGGAACGAGTCCCCGAGGTCGCCGCGGACGGCGTTGCCAATCCACTCGATGTACTGCTGGGCCACTGGCCTATCGAGACCCAGGCGGTGGCGAATGATTTCGACATCCTCGTCGCTCGCGTCCGGCCCGGCCAGGTTCGTGGCGGGGTCGCCCGGCACGAGTTGGAGGATGCTGAAGACAATCAGGCTGGAGAACAACAGCACGGGGATGGCCTGCAGCAGCCTGCGCAAAATGTGAACAGCCATGTCGCCCTCGTCTTACGCGTCGATCCAGATCTCGGAGAAGGGCGGAGCATCCCGCGCACCGTCCGGGTCCGCCATCACCTGCTTACGCATCGCGAAGAATGTATTGTTCGGCGCCAGAGGGGCCATCCACGGGTCATCGACCAGGTAGAGCTTGTTCCACTGGTGGAGGAGTTCCTGGCCGGCCGGCGAGCGCGGGTCAGTCTCCACGATCTTGGCGAGCATGGCCTTGTAGGCGTCCGGCTGGTAGTGCGACGCATTCGGGATCCGCACCGGCTGGGCGAACTCGAAGAAGGTTGCCGGGTACATCTGGTCCGAGAAGCCCATCGGCGCAATAAACGCCGCACCGTTGACCTTTCGCGTCCGGAACCGCTCGAGATAGGCCGAGTATTCCGAGACATTCATCTGGGCGTTCACACCGATCGCCTTCCAGTCGTCCTGGACGTACTGGCCGAGCGCCTCACGCCCCTGCCCGATGTCCATCGGGATGGTCACGCCCTCGGCGCCCGCCTGCTTCAGGAGCGATTTCGCTTTCTCCGGGTCGTAGGTCAGCAGCGCTTCGTCCCCGGCGATGTACGCGGGCGATTCCTTCGGCCACGGCAGGACCTGCGGCGAAACGGCGCCTTCGGCCCATTCATTTGCGATGCGCTTCCGGTCGATGGCGAAGGTGAGCGCCTGCCTGACGCGCACATCCTTCAACGCCGGGAAATCGACAACGAACCCGGCATACCACGAGCCGCCCACGCCGCCATCCGTCACCTTCACGTCCTTCGATGACTTCAGCGCCTTGACCATGGCTGGCGTGATCTGGCTTGCGTGCATCAGTTCCCCTGATTGGAGGGCGAGGGTGCGCGCCTGCTCATCGGAGTAGATCCGTCCCTGGATCTTGTCGAGGTACGGCTTACCTGCGTCCCAGTAGTTGGGGTTCCGCTCCATCACGTAGCCCTGGTTCGGAGTGAACGACACGAACTTGAACGGACCGGACCCGTTGATGGTCTTCATCTTCGGCGCTTCCGCCACTGTCTTCTCATCCACGATCGGGAGGAGCGAGAAGTAGTCCTCCATGTACGGGCGAGGGGCGGAGAATGTGATGTCCAGTGTCACCGCGTCTGGCGTCTTGATGTCGGTGATGAGCTTGCCCGGGTTCTTCAGCTGGCTCGTCGTGGTGTCTGCCCGGAACGTTTCGATGCTGAAGCGCACGTCAGCCGAGGTCAGCGGGCGGCCGTCGTGGAACTGGAGGCCAGGACGGAGCTTGATGCTGACGCCGGTGAAGTCCGGCTTCATCTCGAACTTCTCAGCTAGCGCCAGCCGCGGGCGATTGTCCGCCCCCTGGATGACGAGCGTGTCCCAGAGCGCCCAGCGCAGGTAGAAGTTGTTCGGGTTGAACGCGTAAACAAGGGCGTCCGGGGCCGGTTCGCCGGCATCGACGACAAGCGTCCCGCCCTTCTTCGGGGTCTTCACTGCCGGGGTTTGGCCTGCCGCGGGCGAAGACGTCCCGCCCGGCGGGGTCTCGTCGTCATCATCTCCGCAGCCGGTCAGCAAGAGGCCGGCAACCCCGGTACCCGTTCCGGCCGCAGCCTGGAGAAAACGGCGGCGGCCGAACTGCATCGCATTTCGGTCAGTGGTCGTGTCTGGCATGAGAATCCTCCCGGGCCGGTATCGGCGTGGCACGCGGTAACGTTTTCGCGTTGTACCCACTCTCATCGAAGCTGTCAATACCAACGAACGCCCTGAACACTTAAGCATCGAGGATTTCAGACGGCCGTCAAACTTGTGCCTGAGCCTTGCAGGCTGCCATCAAATTGTGCAAACCTTTCCGCGACTTCTCAGTAATACCGGCCGAGGCCCAATGGAACGTTCAGCGATCGAGACACCGCTCTGCCGCCAGCTCGGGATTCAGCACCCGATCTTCGCCTTCAGCCACAGCGCCGATGTGGTTGTCGAGGTCTGCCTGTCGGGCGGCCTCGGCGTGCTCGGTGCAACGCGCATGTTCCCCGAGGAGATCGCCCGCAACCTCGCCGACATCCGCAGCCGGATCGGCTCCCGGCCTTTCGGCGTCGACCTCGTCCTGCCCCAGGGCATGCCCGAAAAGAACAACCGGGAAGATATCGAGGCCGCGCTCCCCGAGGAGCACCGCGCCTTCGTCGACTACCTGTACGACAAGTACAACGTGCCGCGCGATGGTCTTGCGGGGCCGCGCTCGCGGTTCGTGCGCTCGGACGAAATGGCGCACCGCCAGGCCGACGTGGTGCTCACTTCAGATGTCGACATCTTCGCCATGGGTATCGGCAGCCCTCCGGAGTTTATCTCAGCGGCGAAGGCCGCCGGTAAGCGCGTCCTCGCCCTCGTCGGGAACCCGAAGCATGCCCGGAAGGCGCTCGCGCAGGGTGCAGACATCCTCGTCGCGCAGGGTCATGATTCCGGCGCGCACACGGGGCCTATCGGCACGTTCTCGCTGGTTCCCCAAATCACGCGAATGGCTGGTGATGTGCCTGTCCTCGCAGCCGGGGGCGTAGCCACCGGGCAACACATCGTCGCCGCCCTCGCCATGGGCGCATCGGGCGTCTGGGTGGGGACCGCATGGCTGGTAACGAAGGAAGCCCACACGCCCCCGAAGATGATGCCCCACCTCCTGGCCGCCAACTCCGATGACACCGTCATCACACGGGCGAAGAGCGGCAAGACGAACCGCCAGCTCAGGACTGCCTATACCGACGAGTGGGCCGCGCCGGGCGCCCCGGAACCGCTCAAGATGCCCTACCAGGACATCCTTGTCGGCGACCTGCTCGGCGCCATTGACCGGCATCAGATCGAACCGCTGTTGGGAACAGGACTGGGCCAGGGCATCGCCTGGTTTACCGAAGAGACGACCGTGGCCAATGTCATGCAGCGGTTCGTTTCCGAGGCCGAGGAGAGCCTTGCGCGACTCTCCACCCTGGGCAACGCTGTGCCACAGTCGGAGGGCGCTTCCTGAACGCTGAATCCGGGGACGGCCATCCACACGTTCCGCACTCGCCGGCGCCCCGGCCAGTGCCCACCATCCATGACGTGGCGCGCCAGGCTGGCGTCTCAACATCGACGGTTTCCCGTGCGCTCTCTGGCGGCTCCCGCATCAGCGATGAGACCCGCGAACGCGTCCGCAAGGTTGCCGATGCACTCGGCTTCCGGCCGAGCCGGTCGGCCCAGGCTTTACGGTCATCGCGAACGAAGACCATCGGGCTCCTTGCCCCAAATCTCGAGAACCCGATTTCCTATGACCACCTGAGGGCGACGGTGCACGCCGCATACGACCTCGGGTATGCGGTGCTGGTGGGGGATGGACAGGAGTCACCGGCAATCCAGGACGCAGAACTCGCCCGGATGTTGGACTACCGTGTCGATGGAATCATCCTTGGGCGCGGGATTCTGCCGCTGACCCAGTTACTGAAGGACACAGTCCGGTCGGGGCTGCCTGTCGAGCCGTACCTTGGGCAGGTCTGGGCCGAAACCGACCTCGGCACCAGAATCAACGTCTACCGGGACACGACTTCGGACGCTGTCGGCGCCACGCTGGCGTACCGGCACCTTGTGAGGATGGGGCACCGGAAGTTCGCGGTCTTTCTCTTCGAATACGCGGCAACCCGGACCGGGCGGGCGCGCCACCATCTCCTCGAAGAGATCCTGGCGGCCGAAGGGCTGCCCCCGGAGACGGCCCAGACGGTACTGGTCAGCAGGCCCGAGGACTGCCTGCCGGCAGTCCAGTCGCTGATGGCGGCGAAGGACGCACCAACAGCAGTCATTTCCGCGAACGGCCGCCTCACACCCTATGTCCTCGAAGGACTTTTCTCGGCAGGCGTGGACATCCCCGGCGACGCTTCGTTCCTCTCTTTCGGCGATTCGCAGTGGCACCGGGGGTACTCCCCGCCGATCTCTGTGGTGCGCGAAGACTACGCCGCTGTCGCCCGCCGGACGGTTGAACGCCTCGCAGCCCGGATCGACGGCCAGCGCCTCGACCCTGACGCGTTGCGAACCTCTGAGTTCGTCATGCGGCAATCGACCGGACCGGCGCCCGCCAGGCGTTCGATCAGCGCCGTTCCCAGGCGGGAAACCTTGCGCGGGGCGAGCGATGGCTAGGCGCATCCTCACCGGCGTCACGGTGCTCGATGTCACCCAGATCGTGGCCGGGCCGTACGCCACCCGGATGCTCGCCGACCTCGGCGCCGACGTTATCCGTATCGAACCGCCGGCCGTGCTGGCCGGAGAGCAGCGCGGCCGCGGCGGCCTGAACCTCGGGAAGCGTTCAATCGTGCTCGACCTGAA
>JBDHWA010000097.1:0-7360 GCA_039809945.1 Dehalococcoidia bacterium
ACGAAACCCGCCTTGGCGGCGGGCTTTCGATGGGCAATCAGTCTGGCGACCCCGAGCGGATTCGAACCGCCGATCTCCACCTTGACAGGGTGGCATGTTAGGCCGCTACACCACGGGGCCAGAAATCAAAGACTAGCTTTCGCCCGCCTCTCAGGCAAGGCGAATTCACGGTACGTACCGCTCGGCTACGAGGATGACGCGGCTCGTGTAGTCGCCGCCACCGCCGGGACGCGGGACAAAGTCGCCGCCGCAGCTGATGAGCGTCACGCGCTCGGTGTGCGCATCCAGGGCGGGGAACACGTAGTTGTCCATGGCGCCGGACTGCAGGGCGTCGAGCGAAACCAGTTCCACGGAGTGAACCGTGTAGGCATAGACGGTTCCGTCAGCCATCGTGACGTAGAGGGCGTCGCCGGAGACGGCGCTCGTAAGGTTCGCGAACGGCCCGTTGCCGAAGTGAATGTAGTTGATGTGGGCGGCGAAGATGCTGTTGTTCCCGCCGTAGCCCGGGTGCCCGAAGCGCTCATACCAGGCGATCCATTCTGGGCCGCTGGGGTCCGCAAACGTCTCGCGGCCGTTTACTGAAACGGTGTCGCGAATCTCCACTGGCCACTGGCTCCCGAGGCCCGCGCTTTCGAGATAGAGCGAAGCGACTGGCCCGGCGTACGGCGTCGGCCTTGCGGTTGGGGTGGCGGTCGGAGATGGCGGAAGGTCCCCGGCGGAAATCTGCGGGGCGACCGCGCGGTATTTCAGGTTCGGTGCGGACGGCTCGGCGGCTGCGGCAAGCGAAACCGCAAGGCCGACGACGCCAACAGCGGCCATGGCGAGCACGCTGAATCTCGTTTTCATTGCGTTCCTATCCTGGTGCTCTCTCCCCAGAAATCCTCGAGAAGCCCGGCCAGGGCACCGGGTGCGATGAGGGGAATATTGTGCCCGACCCCATCCAGACGTTCGAACCGAACCGACGAGTTCTCGTGATGCATGCGGTCGGCGATGGCGGTGCTCACTTCGGTCGATGAGCCGCCGTGAACCAACATCGCGCGGCCGCGAATCCGGCGCCAGTCCTGCCAGTAGCTTCGAGAGCGCTGCCGGCTGACACATTCGGCGAGCACAGCGGCCGGTGAGCGCCAGCGGAAGCTGCCGTCATCGGCCGCGACCAGCCGGGCAAGGAAGATGGCCTCGTCATCTCCGGTTGGCGTCCGCTTCCGGAACGCGAAGGCGAGGGCTTCCTCGCGGCTTTCGAACCGCTCCGGCCGGCGGTCCAGCCCCGCGACGGTGTCGCGGATGTTCGCACGGGAAGCCTCCGGGCCGATGTCGATAATTGCCGTGCTGAGCAGCAGTTGGGGATAGCGGGCGGCGGCCAGTAACGCTACTCGCGCACCCATGGAGTGGCCAACGAGATGGAGAGGCGCGCCGATCTGCTCGATGGCCTCGACCGCGTCGCGGACGAAGGCTCCTGCGGAGTAGTCGAGGCCGGGGTCCGCCGGAGACTGACCGTGGCCGCGCTGGTCGAGCGCGACGTACCGCCGTCCCGGGGAGAGCAGCCGGACGGTTGGCAGCCACGCTTCGGCGACGCCGGTGAGCCCGTGGAGGAAGAGGACGGTCTCATCACCTTCGCCCCACGTCAGCATGCGGAACCGGCCCGCGCGAAGTTCGAGTAAGCCGGTGGCGGTCATTCTTCGCCGAGGTAGGCCCTGCGCACGCGGTCGTTTACGGCCAGCTCGGCGCCGGTGCCCTGCAGCGAGATCGTCCCCGACTCGATGACGTATGCGCGGTCGGCGATTTCCAGGGCCATGGCCGCGTTCTGTTCGACGAGGAGGACCGTGGCCCCCTGGTCGCGGATTTCACCGATGGTCTTGAAGATGGTTTCGACGAGGAGCGGCGAGAGGCCCATCGACGGCTCATCGAGGAGGAGCAGCTTCGGGCGGGCCATGAGCGCTCTGCCCATTGCGAGCATTTGCTGTTCGCCGCCGGACAGTGTGCCGCCCGGCTGCGAGAGCCGCTCTTTCAAGCGCGGGAAGAGGGTGTAGACGCGCTCAACATCGGCGTCGAGGTTGTCTCGTCGCTGGTAGGCCCCGAGAAGAAGGTTGTCGAGGACGCTCATGCGATGGAAGATGCCGCGCCCTTCGGGTACGTGGGAAAGGCCGAGGCTCACGATCTTGTGCGGTTCGAGCCGTTCGATGCGCGAGTTCTTGAAGGTGACCTGCCCGCTGCGGGCGCGGATGATGCCCGAAATCGCGCGGAGCGTGGTGGACTTGCCAGCGCCGTTCGAACCGATCAGCGTGACGATTTCGCCTTCGTTGACGGTGAGGTCGATGCCCTTGACGGCCGTGATGGCGCCGTAGCCTGCAACGAGCCCGGAAATCTCAAGGAGCGGCATGGCTACCGTCCTTGAGGGCGCGTGTGCCCAGGTAGGCCTCGATGACGCGCTCGTTGCGCTGGACCTCGGCCGGGGTGCCGTCGGCGATGCGGCGGCCGTAGTCGAGGACGGTGATGCGCTCGCAGACGCCCATGACCACGCGCATCTGGTGTTCGATGAGGACGACGGTCGTGTCGAACTCATCCCGGATGCGCCGGATGAGCGAAATCATCGCCGCGCTCTCCTGCGGGTTCATTCCGGCCGTTGGTTCATCGAGGAGAAGGAGCCGGGGGCCCGTCGCCAGCGCCCGGGCGATTTCTAACCGCCGCTGGTCTCCGTAGGGCAGGTTGCGGGCGACCATATTCTCCTGGCCAGCCAGCCCGACGCCGCGGAGGAGCGAACGCGCACGCTCGATTCCGTCGCGCTCTGAGTGCGTGATGGGAGGCGGTTGACTGACGGCCAGGGCGACTTCCTTGAGGCCGCTTGCTATCCCGGGCAGGGCGCTGAGAAGACGCTTCGCGCCGCGCACCACTGGCATCTGCGATGGCCGGGCCGGGACGTGATGGGCAGGGAGCCCGCCAATGTGCCGGTGGCTGGCGACGAGAATGTTCTCGATGGCGGTCATGTTGGCGAAGAGCCGGATGTTCTGGAAGGTGCGTGAGACGCCCGCGCCGGAGATCTGGTGCGGCGCAAGGCCATCGATCCGGCTGCCGGAGAGCCAGACCTCGCCGGAGGTTGGCCGGTAGAAGCCGGTGAGGCAGTTGAACATCGTGGTCTTGCCAGCGCCGTTCGGGCCAATGAGCCCGTGGATCTCACCGGGCGGAACCTGCAGTGAGACGTCCGTCAGGGCGCTCAGTCCCTGGAACTGCATGCTCACACCGCGAACGTCCAGTTCGGCCGCTGTCATCAGTCGGCGCCCACGAGCGGTTCTGCCGGCTCGTTCTGGAATTCGAGTTGCCGGCGGCGGCTGGGGAACAGCCCGGATGGGCGCAGCACCATGACCATCACAAGGAGTGCACCGAACACGATGAAGCGGTAGAGCGCCAGCTTCTCGCCCCACTCGTTCGCCGGGGGCAGCTTGCTCACGTCGAGCGTCGTCACCGCGTTGAACGCATCGATCAGGGCGTTGCCGCCATCGCGAAGGAAGCCGAGCTTCGCCAGGACGTCGCCGGTTTCCGAGAATTGCAGCAGTTCGGGGATGCCGATGAGGATGGCCGAGCCTGCGACGACGCCGGTGGTGTTGCCCATACCGCCGATGATGACGAGCGCGAGCACGTTGATGCTGACGATGAGGCCAAAGGACTGCGGAGCGACGAAGTCGATGAACGGTGCGTAGACCGCGCCGCCCAGCGCGCCGATCGATGCGCCGGTGGCGAACGCCATCAGCTTGTAACGGATGGTGTTGATGCCCATGCCCTCGGCGACGTCCTCGTCTTCGCGGATTGCTTCCCATGCGCGGCCGACGCGGGAGTCGCGCAGGCGGGAGGTCACGAACCAGACCAGCATCGCGGCGATGAGCGCCATCACGAAGAACTCGTCGATGTGGTCGACTTTGCCAAAGCCGTATTCCGGCTTGGCGATGCCGAACAGCCCGCTCGACCCGCGGGTGATGTTGTCCATGTTCAGGGCGAGGATGCGGATGATTTCGCCGAAGCCGAGGGTGACGATCGCGAGGTAGTCGCCTCGCAATGGCAGGACTGGCAGGCCAAGCAGCAGCCCGATCAATGCGCCGATGCCGACGGCCATGGGTAACAGCACCCAGTAGTTCATCGTGCCGGTGACGGCCGGCGAGATGGGCGTGCCCCAGATGGCGACCACGTACGCCCCTGTTGCGAAGAAGGCCACGTAGCCGAGGTCGAGCAACCCCGCGAGGCCGACGACGACGTTCAGGCCCATGCCCAGCGTGGCGTAGAGCGTGACGAGGAAGAGCATCCGGATCCAGGTGTCATCGAGAAGCGGGATGCACAGCAAGCCAATAACGAGGAAGGCCGCGGCATGCGACCATTCGGGCAGGTTCTGGCGTTGGTGATTCAGGCGGCGAAGGAAGTCAGGCACGTTTCGTCTCTCCTCCCTGCCGGAAGATGCCGGTTGGCCGGAAGATGAGGACGAGGACCAGCAGGCTGAAGGCGACCACGTCCTTCCACTGGTTGGGAAGGTTCACGCCGGGGATCTCGTTGAGGAGTTCGCGGCCGACGGTTTCGGTCAGGCCGAGGAAATACCCCCCGATCACCGCGCCCTGGATGCTGCCGATGCCGCCAAGCACGGCGGCGGTGAACGCTTTGACGCCGGGGACGAATCCCATGCTCCCGCGGATACTGCTGTAGAAGAGTCCGTAGAGCACCCCGGCGAAGCCAGCCATGATGGCGCCAAGCGCGAACGTCACCATGATCGCCCGGTTCACATCGATGCCCATGAGCGAGGCGTTGTCGCGATCCTCGGAGACCGCCCGGATGGCGCGGCCAATGCGCGTTCTCTGGATGAACCAGTACAGCACCAGCATCATCGCCAGAGACGAGGTCATCAGGAAGGCCTGCAGGTATGACACCGTGAGCGGCCCGAGGGAGAAGTTGTCGGTCGGGAAGATGGTCGGATAGAACTTGGATTGGCCTTCGAGGAAGCCATCATCCACGAGGTGGCTGAGGAAGACGCTCATGCCGATCGCGCTAATGAGCGGAGCGAGGCGCGGGGCGTTGCGCAGCGGCCTGTAGGCAACGCGCTCGATCAGCAACGCGGTGACCATCGACGCGGCGCCCGCGGTGATGAGCGCGACCAGGATGGAGAGGGCGATCATCCCACCTGCGATGTCCTCGCCGCCGAAAGCGAGAAGGACACCGTAGCCGGCAAATGCGCCGAGCATGAAGACTTCGCCGTGGGCGAAGTTAATGAGTTGCAGCACGCCGTAGACCATCGTGTAGCCCAGGGCGATGAGTGCGTAGATGCTGCCGGTCGTCAAACCGTTGACGAACTGGTCAGCCCAGAACTCAGTCGAAGCGAGAAAGAGGACCGTCACACCGGCGCCCCCGCGGAGTTGATTCCAAAAAACGGGAGAGGGGCTTGAAGGCCGCCTCTCCCGTTCGGGTGGTTGGTGCTGGCAGGACTACTTCTTGCCGGCTTCGAGCTGGACGTACTTGCCGCCCTCTACCTTGAAGAAGCGAACCACGCCGCCGGAGCGGTTGCCGTTGTTGCCGAAGGTGATCTTGCCCGATGCGCCTTCGAAGTCGCTCTTCTTCACTTCTTCGTTGACCTTCTTCAGGTCGATTTCGAGCTTGCCGTCCTTTTCGACTGCAACCTTTTCAATCGCCTTGATGAGGGCGGTAGCGGCGTCGTAGGCCTCGGCGCCGAACGTGGCGGTGTCGGCGTTGCCCTTGAACAGGTCGGCGTACTTCTTCTTGTAGGTCTCGAACTGCGAACCGGTGGTGCCGGGGAGGGCCAGGTAGGCGCCTTCCGCAGCGCCCTTCGCGCCCGAGATCAGTTCGTCGTTCTTGATGCCGTCGCCGCCGATGTACGGGATGGCCTTGAGGTCGGCTTCAGCGCGCAGCTGCTGCAGGAACGGCGTGGCTTCGGCGTAGAAACCTGCCTGGTAGATGACGTCCGGCTTTGCTTCCTTGATGGCCGAGATGATCGACTTGAAGTCGGTCGTCTTCTTCTCGTAGCCGGCGGGCGTGCCGACGATCGTCCCGCCGTTCTCCTTGAAGAACTTCTGGAACTGGTTGCTGAGGTCCTTGCCGTAGTCGTCGGTGTCGAAGACCACGAAGGCCTTCTTCGCCTTCAGGGTGTCGGTCGCGAACTTGGCCTGCGCCTTCGCTTCGTCAGCATTGAGAACCGGGACGCGGAAGAAGGTCACATAGGGGCCTTCAGGGCGGGTGGGTTCGGTCAGGTCGCCAGCGGTGGCCGACGGGGAGATGTGGGTGATACCCGCATCGTCGTACAGCTTGAGCGAGGCGCGCGTGCCGCCGGAGCAGATCGGGCCCATGACGGCGACAACCTTCGCCTTAATCAGGCGGTCAGCGGCAGCGGGGCCACCTTCGGCCGTGCAGAGGTCGTCTTCGCGGATCCACTTGATCTTGTGGCCCTTGATGGTGATGCCGTCGCCGGCGGCTTCCGCCGAATCGGCGATTGGCTTGCCCAGGCTCGCGGTGTCACCGGTCAGAGCCGAGGAGATACCGATCGGGATATCCCCGTCAACGGTGACGATGCGGGCCTTGTCGAGGCCAGCGGTCTTGTAGCCGGCCTCGGTGAAGCCAGCGCTGCCGCTGTCGCCCGAATCGTCGTCGTCATCGTCTCCGCTGCACGCGACTGCAAGGAGCGCGATGAGCGCCAGCAGCGAGAACAGCAGGACGAACTTTGAGCGTGTCCCTTTGTACAAAGTCTCTCCCTCCTCTGGCCTTTCTACCGATTGGTAGACTATCCAGACGGCGGGATCCTAGGTTCGTGCGGGGTTCAGAGTCAAGAATTAGAAAGGTTCTTGAACAGAATCTGCAGCGGCGAACCGGCACTTATGCCGCGCTAATCCCCGGTCGGATAGCCTGCCTCAACCCACGCCAGCGTGCCGCCTTCGACGTTGAAGAGCGGCAATTCGTCGAGTCCGGCGGCAGTGGCGAATTCGGCTGCCAGGGCGCTCCGTGCGCCTGACTTGCAGATAAAGAGGACCTCCTTGCCGCCCGCGAAGTCCCGGATCTGCTTCACTTCGCCCATGACCGTGTTGACCGGGATCAGGCGAACGCCGCTGGCGTGGACCTCCGCGTATTCGTTCGGTTCGCGGACATCCACCATCACGGCGGCGCCGGCGTCAAGCTTCTCGCGTGCCTCCGCGACGGAGATCCGGGTAAACGGTTCGCGCTCGTTCTTCGTTGCCAATGTGCACTCCTCGATTGTTGACCGACTTAGTCGACTATAGCCTATCAAACACGTTGCACTTGCCGCCACCCTGGCCCGCGGGCAGACTCCGGGCATGCCAGGTCCTCTTTCACTTGATCCGAGGGCACTCGAGGCCGAGTGGGGCCG